>JAUXWL010000034.1 GCA_030680155.1 Anaerolineales bacterium | reverse complement strand
GTGCAGACGTAGGAGATATGGATTTGATTTTTATTTGTTTTGATCCCGTGCGCCACGGCATGAGAAATGGACAGCGCCACATCGTAATCGCGGACGTTCATGCTTTCGATGGCCAGCGGCATGAGCGGCAGCAGCCCGCGATAAAGATGCTCCACTTTTGGAATGGACTGTAAAAACGAGGTTTTGACGTTGCGCCGCTCCAGCGGTGTGTTGGTAAAGTTGCCTTTGTTGTGGATCAGCGCGTGCAATTGAGCCTGCGGATACGTGCGTAGAATTTCGGTCAACATCCGCTCCGAGCCGCCGTAGACATTCAGCCATTCGTGGATGATGGCAAATTTCATGCGGCGCTTTCGAGCATGGCTTGGGTCTTCTGTGCGGATTTATCCCAGGTCAATTCGCTGGCTTTCTTCAATCCGCGCTCGCGCAAGGAGTTGGAGAGTGTGCCATCTGCGATGATACATTGCATGGCGCGTGCAATCTCCTCCGGCATTTCTGGATTGATAAGTATCGCGCTATCCTGATAGGTTTCAGCCAGTGCGGTTGTGTTGGATGTGATAACAGGTGTTCCGCATGACATGGCTTCCAACACAGGCAAGCCAAAGCCTTCGTAAAATGACGGAAAAATAAATGCTGTTGCACCTGAGTACAACGCGGATAAATCCTGGTCGGGTGGGGTGGTTACGCATTTCGCGTGACTTGTAGACGAAAAAACCCTCCCTTCGGCTCCTGCCAGAAATAACTCATGTGTTTTCAAACTTAATTGCTCCCATGCTGATAATAAACTTTTCAAATTCTTTCTCGGTTCCAGCGTGCCTACGAAAAGAAAATACGGTTTTTTGATCCCGTACTTTTCTCTTACAACCTTGATCTCTTTCGCGGACTTTGGTGCGAACGGTTTTCCGACCCCGTTATAGATCACATGTATTTTTTCATCAGGGATTCCAAGATGATGCTTCAGCCTTTGTTTGGAAAATTCGGATACTGTGAGAATTGCCTTGACTCTTTGTGCAAGGATTTTCCACGATAGCCTTGTCCACGCTCCGAAAGCGGGACGAAACCATTCGGGGTGATCGAACAGGCTCGCGTCGTGGATGGTCACAATTTGATTGCTCACGCTCCATGCGCCCGAATTGGCAGGTGACCAGAGCCGTTCATCTTTCTGCAAAAGCGCGGGCAAAATAAACTGCTCCCACACATGCCCAGAGACTTGCCCCAACGGGCGGGCTGATTTGATAAAGCGTTTGGGCAATTCCAGTCGGCTGGAAATTTCATGGGCATATCGATCTACGCCAGTGATGCGTCTGTGCTGAAAGCGCGCGTTGATCGCGAGGGATAAAGCCATTCCGCGATTATATAATACCCATGCCGCACATTGCGTTTGGTATCACCACAGTAAACCGTGGAGTCTGCCGCAACGCAAAGATTCTGCCGCGGATTTTCGCAGATGGAATTCAAACATCCGTGATAATCTGTGCTAATCCGTGGCAAAAGACTTCTACCACGTTTAGGTGCAGTCCCACCTTGCGTTTTCCCCTTCCGAAAAAACGCAATTTATGACCGCGCTGGGTATAATTGCAAAAAGGATAGTTTTTCTCCGATTTTAAATGAACTCATTTTTTCAAGATCGTCTGTCCCGCTTTTTCGAAGTTGGCGCGCGTCTGTTTTTTGCTGTCACTGTCGTCCTCATCCCATTTCGTTGGCGGCTTGATATATGGACGCGCCCCATGTTTCCCCTGTATTCCGATTATACGGATTTTTTGTTGTTCGCCAGTGACGCTGCTGTTTTGTGTATGCTCGTCTTCTGGGGGTGTTTCCTGCTGCTCCGTCCGCGCAAGGTGACGGTTGGTAATGGTTTGATGTGGGTGTTGCTGGTGGGACTGGTTGCTGCGGGCTGGGTTTCGGTCTTTGGCAGCGAAGATACAATTATTTCCCAATATCACGCGGTTCGTTTCGTTTTTTTGCTGTTTCTTTATCTTTATTTTGTAAATGAAGTCCACTCCCCACATTGGGTGATTGTCCCTGTCGGTCTTCAAGTTATTCTTCAATCTATTGTGGCCATCAGGCAATCCCTCTCTCAATCTTCTGTGGGACTTCAACTCCTCGGCGAGCGCCTGCTCGATCCGATTCAATCTGGCGTGAGCATTGTCCCCATCCACGGCGAACGCTTCCTTCGCGCCTATGGCTTGAGCGACCACCCAAACATTCTCGGCGGCTGTCTGGCCTTCGGACTGATCCTCTTGCTTGCGGTGGTTTTATATGGGAGCAAACGCTGGGCATGGATTTCTTCCGCGGTGTTCCTCGCGGGATTTCTGGCGCTGCTGATGACGTTCTCACGGTCGGCGTGGCTGGGCTTGATGGTGGCTGCCAGCTTCATGGTCGGTTTGGAGGCGTTTGCCCGTCGATGGGATTCTGTCAAACGGGTGGGCCTGCTTGGGGTTGCGAGTCTGCTCCTCGTACTGCCATTCCTCATTCAGAATTTTGGCGTCTTCGAGTCGCGGATCAATGCTGGGAACATGACGCAGGATGATCAAATGCGGGAGCGCGAATTTTTGATAAGGGCGGGCAATACGCTGTTCGTGGAACATTCGGCCATTGGGATTGGGCTGGGCGCATCTCCGATTGCAATGAAGAACCGCTTTGAAAATTTCCCGCTTGATTATCAGCCGCCGCATTATGCCATGCTGACCGCCGCAATGGAGACAGGCGTAGTTGGCGGTATGTTTTATTTGATGTTGTTGTTTGTGCCCATGTTGTTGTTTGCCCTGCGATGGAGGGTGTATCTTGAAAGACCGTATGTGATGGGTGCGTTTGCCTTGCTGTTGGCGATGCTCGTGATCGGTCTGTTCGACTATTACACCTGGTTGTATACGCCGGGACGTTTATGGCAGTGGCTGGCGTGGGGGATGTTTTCTGCGGCATGGAAGGAGGCTGCGTAGAATGTTATCCTCGTATTTATTGGCGCCCATCCTGATCGTTTATCTATTGAACATAATAGCTTTGGTTGTTTACATTATCAATATGTTTTATCTTGCCGTGCAGGGGCTGCGCGGTAAACGTTTGCGGCCGTATCGAACCGCTATTCTTCACAAGCTCCCGCAGGTCACAGTCCAATTGCCGGTCTACAATGAACGCTATGTCGTGGAACGATTGCTGAACGCCTGCGCGGCATTGGATTATCCGCAAGAGTTGTTGGAAATTCAGGTGTTGGACGACTCGACCGATGACACTGTGGAGATTGTCGCAGATACGGTTGGCCGCCTTCGCGCTGAAGGCGCAAACATGATTCATATTCATCGAGAGAATCGTGAAGGCTTCAAAGCCGGCGCGCTCGCAAACGGACTGACCTCCGCGCGCGGTGAATTTATTGCCATCTTCGATGCGGATTTTGTCCCGCCGCGAAATTTTCTTCGCGGTATCCTGCCGCACTTCGTGCATGACCGTATCGCTTTTGTGCAGGCGCGTTGGGAGCATTTGAACCGCGATTATTCCCTGCTCACACTTTTGCAATCCCTCTCGCTCGACGCGCATTTTGCAATAGACCAGCCCGTGCGTTCCAATGAGAATTTCGCGTTCAATTTCAATGGTACAGCGGGCGTGTGGCGCAAGTCCGCGATCCTCGATGCGGGCGGCTGGAAAGCCGACACCCTCACCGAAGACATGGACTTATCCTATCGTGCCTTCCTGCGCGGCTGGTCTGCCCGCTTTGCCGCCGATGTGGAAGCGCCCGCCGAACTGCCGGTCAGTATTACCGCCTATCGCCGCCAGCAATACCGTTGGGCGCGCGGCATTTTGGAATGTGCCATCAAATATCTCCCCATCATCTGGCGTTCCGATTTTTCGCTCGGGCGCAAAGTACATGCTACGCTGCACCTCACCAGTTATCTGCTGCATTTGTTCACGGTTTCATTAATGCTTATCTATCCGCTGCTTTTGTTTTTTGCACAGCAATTCCCGATCCTGCTCGAACCGATTGGCTTTGGCTTGCTGATGAACACCCTCGCGCTCGTGCCCGCGTTCTATTTTTCCGTTGGTCAGCATCTGCTGCAGAGGCGCTGGCTTCGATCCTTCCCGCTCATCGCGTTGATGACCTTGCTTGCCTCGGGGATGGCGTTAAACACCGTGCGGGCGGTCTTTCACATTGCGCGAAAACGCGTCATTCCCTTCGAGCGTACGCCGAAGTTTGGCATCACGTATCGCGCCCAATCCTGGCGCGGCAATCGCTATCAACTGAAAGTGGAGCCTCTCGTTGTTCTGGAAATCCTGCTTGGCATCGTCAACCTCTTCACCGCCTGGCTCGCCCTCCAACTTGGTTATTATTTGATGATGATCTATGCCTTTGTCTTCGCTTTGGGCTTGTTCTACTGCTCAGGCTTGACTCTCGCTCAGGCCCTCTCTACCCGCTTCTTCTCCCGACCTGCGCCTGCTTCGACCTAAAGGACATTTTCTTGTCTCTAACTTTCACCTCCCAACCGTCCGCACTTGTGAGCCTTTCCTCGCTCGAACAAGCCATTCTGTCCACGCTGGCGTATTCGGATGTGTTCGATCACCCGCTGACCTTGGAGGAATTGCATAAATTCCTCATGGTTCCTGCAACGCAGGCAGAGATCGCGGATTGCATTTCAGGCATGGACAGCGTTATGTCTAATAACGGTTATTACTTTCTGTTGCATCGTGATGAAATTGTGGACATTCGCAGGGCGCGCGAATTAAATTCTATCCATGCTTTCAGGCGCGCGAGGTTTTATGGTCGCATGCTCGGCAGGCTCCCATTCATCCGCATGGTCGCGTTGACAGGTTCGCTTGCCATGCTGAACCTGTCTAAAAACAGGGATATGGACTATATGCTCGTCGCCAGGGTTGGGCGCGTTTGGATGGCGCGGGCTTTTGCGTTATTAATTGGCAGGCTGGCGCGTGTATTTGGCGATATTATTTGCCCCAATGTCATTGTTTCGGAGAATGTACTGGCATGGAATGCAAAAAACCTCTACACCGCTCGCGAATTTGCCCAGATGATTCCCGTCACCGGAGAGGAGACATATCACCGTCTGTGTGCGGCCAATTTGTGGATTTACGATATTTTGCCGAACGCGGACATGAAGTCAGAGGATTTTTTCAAACCGGGAAAAGACCATGTAGTTGTTTTTCAGAAATTGACCGAAATTTTTTTTGGCGGCAAATATGGTGATTTGCTCGAATCCTGGGAAATGAATCGCAAAATTGCCCGTTTCAAAAAACAAAAAGGCTATGGTGTGGAGACAAATTTCTCCGCTGATATTTGTCAGGGGAACTTCGACCATCATGGCGCATGGGCGTTGAAAGCTTATGAAGAACGATTAATCTCCCTCTCCCTTGGGGCGCGGGGCAGGAGTGAGGGAGTTGAATTATGACTAAAATCCTTTTCGGGCAATCCTACTACCTGCGCTTTGACCCCAAACTTTGGGATGCCATGATGCCCTATCCACCGCTGGGCACGTTGTATGCCGCCAGTTACATCCGCGAGCGGGGTTATGACGTGGCGCTCTTTGACGCCATGCTGGCTGAATCTGAGACAGAGTGGGCCAAGTCGCTGGATGAACACAAGCCGCACTATGCAGTCATCTTCGAGGATAATTTCAACTATCTTTCCAAGATGTGCCTGTTGCGGATGCGTGAAGCGGCATTCACAATGATCGGCATGGCAAAGGAGCGCGGGTGTGTGGTCATCCTCTGCGGCGCAGATGCGACTGACCATTATGATCAATACCTGCAACGGGGCGCGGACTACTGTCTGCTTGGCGAGGGGGAGGAAACGCTTGGAGAATTACTGGACCAACTGTCCGCGGGGGAGGAAGCGAAACTCAATGCCATCCTCGGGCTGGCATACAAGTCTCCATCCTCCAATCCTTCAATGCTCAACAATCCTCGCCGTCCCGACATCACCAACCTCGACAAACTCCCTTTCCCTGCCTGGGATCTGGTGGATGTACAAAAATACAAAGCTATCTGGCTGGAGCGGCATGGCTATTTTTCGATGAATATGGTTACCACGCGCGGATGCCCGTATCACTGTAACTGGTGCGCCAAACCGATCTGGGGGCAGCGCTATAACTCACGTTCACCCGAAAATGTGGCGGCGGAAATGAAATGGCTGAAGGAAAATTTTGCGCCCGATCACATTTGGTTTGCGGATGATATTTTTGGGTTGAAACCAAATTGGGTGGAGCGGTTTGCGGAATTGCTGCGTGAGTATGATGCTGTCATCCCGTTCAAGTGTTTGAAACGCGCCGATTTGGTTAACGAAAAAACGGCGCGTGCCCTTGCCGATGCAGGCTGTAAAACGGTCTGGCTGGGTGCGGAGTCGGGTTCACAAAAAATCCTGGATGCGATGGACAAGGGCGATAAGGTCGAGGATATTTATCGCGCCGCCGAGTTGCTGCATGTGAATGGAATTGAAGTGGGATTCTTCCTGCAATTCGGTTACCCGGGTGAGATGTGGAAGGATGTGCAAAAGACGTTGAAGATGGTGCGCGAATGTGCGCCTGATGATATTGGAATTTCAGTTTCGTATCCGCTGCCCGGGACAAAATTCCATGAACGTGTGAAATTGGAATTGGGCGAAAAACAGAACTGGGTCGATTCAGACGACCTGGCCATGCTCTACCGCGGACCGTTTCCGCAGGAGTTCTACCGCATCCTGCATGGACGGGTTCACCACGAATTTCGCATGCGCCGCGCCTGGCGTAAACGCGATGCGAGAGGCATTGTCCGCACGCCATATTACCTGCTTGGACTGTTACGGAGCGGGATGAAGTTGAAAAGGTGGCTCTCCCGTTTTTAACGGGAAAACCACCATCAACTAAAAAAATCTGCCGCGAATTACGCGAATTTTCGCGGATTGGTTTGAAAATTCGTGCGAATTAGCGAAATTCGCGGCAAAGGTTTTGCTGTTTGAAATTCAATCCCGCCAGAAACGGGAGAGCCGAAAAGGTTTTGAACGACGCCACCGACCAGGGTTGACAGAGTCTTAAGGAGTACTTATGAAAATTACGAATCCCGCATTTGAAACTGTCGCTGAAGCCTACGACCGTAATGCAGACAAATACGATGAGTTCATCGAGAATAATCCCAACCTGATGCGGATGCGCCAGCGTGTCTACAGATTCGTCACAGCGCGTCTGCCAAAAGGATCGCGCATTTTAGACCTCGCCTGCGGCACAGGCACGGACGCGGTCTGGTTCGCACAAAACGGTTATTCGGTTTTCGGTGTGGATATTTCTGGCGAGATGCTCGAACGTGCAAAGCAAAAAGCAAAATCCTTAAATCTGCAAGACCGCTTATCTTTTGAGCAATTGTCCTATACCGACTTGAAAAATGCGGACATCGGTCAATTCGACCTGACCTTCTCCAACTTCGGCGGTTTGAATTGCGTTTCGGATATGAAACTCGTTGCTGAGAACGTTCGCCCGCTGATGAAGTCGGGCGGCAGGGTCATCTGGGCGCTGATGCCCCCATTTTGTCTATGGGAGGCGGCCATGCTTTTACGCGGGAAAGTAAAACTTGCCACACGCCGCTTTTCCGGCAAATCGACTGTTTTTAAGGAGGGACTGAATTACCCGGTCTATTACTACACCCCCAGACAGGTTGAAACTGCATGGGGCAGGGATTATCACCTTGAAGCCGTTGAGGCATTGTCTGTGATTACCCCGCCTGCCACGAATAAGGACTTTGCTCTCAAACGCCCGCGTATGTTTGAAACCCTCAGCAAACTCGATGACATCTTTGCGCCGCATTTCCCCTTTAAGTATTGGGGTGATTTCACTATTGTTTCACTTGTGAATAAATGATGCCAGTGCAGTTCAGTGTGCGAAAAAACTCCTTTTGGCTGCTATTCGCCCGCCTGACTGCGCAGGCGCTTGCCATCCTTTTCGCCGCTGTCATTGCCCGTAAACTCGGCGTGGATGATTTTGGACAATTTGCCTTTATTGCCTCATTGATTTTTATTGGCAACACGGTCACCAGTTTTGGCACAGATACATTTCTAGTGCGCGAGATCGCCCGTGCAAATCAAGTAACCAGGGTCGCGGCTCAGGCGCTCGCGTTGCAGTTGTTGCTTTCCTTGCTCTATTGTTTTGCAATGCTTGCATTTCGCAGCGCGCCTTTGCTGCTTTATTCCCTTGTGCTTTTTCCGCTCGCGATTTTCTCCGTCAACAGCGCCCTCCTCCGCGCCCTCGACCGCATGGATTTATTCTGGGCGCTCAGTCTGCTCAACGGATTGCTCCAGGTCGCGGCCGCTTATTTTTCTGCGGATGTTTTCACACTTTGTCTTTTTCTGCTGATTGGGCAAATTCTCCTCTCGACGGTTTCCTACTCGATTTGCAGCGCCTCTCTTCCAACGTTCAGCCTGTTTCCACTCGGAAGCTTTTCTCCCATCTTCAAGTTGATTCTCCCCTTTGCCGCGCTGACGATACTGCTTGTTCTCATTCAACGACTCGGCGTCTTGAGCGTTTCGGCAATTTTGGGCGACTCGGCAACCGGTTTATTTTCCTCCATTACCCGTATTGTAGACGGCTTGAAAGTGGGGCATTACGCCATTCTCGGCGCATTGCTCCCCGCTCTCGCACGCGGATCGCCTGATTCCTGGCGGAGTTTTCGCAAGGCGTTTGTCCTGCTGTTAACTGTCAGCCTGGTTTTTGCAATTATGCTTGGGATGTTCTCCAATCCCATTATTCTGATATTGTATGGAAATGAATTCGGTCAGGTATCGGGTCCGCTTTCGCTGCTTGGGTGGAGTCTTCTGCCTTATACGGTATCCTCTTTTATCTCGTATGATCTTATCGCACGCGGGCTGGAAAATATTATTGTGAAGTCTTCCGTGATTGCACTGGTTCTTTATGTGACTTTGTATCTTTGGCTTATTCCGATCTACGGTTTTCAGGGTGCGGTTTGGTCAACATTGATCGGCGAAAGTTTGCAGGGGTTTGTGTTTGGCGTGTTTTATTTTCAGAATAGGGCTGTTCAAAATGAGAGATGACGACCCCATCCTTACCCCAAAGGAACTGCTCCAATACCGCCGCATAACTGGCACATTACAGGATTTCCCTCCGCCAGAGACAGTCATCTTTGCGCCGCAGAAAAGTCTTGCGAATTATGTCTTGCGGAAATATTCAACCAGGGCGATCAAGGGATTTTTAGGTGAGCTTTACCTGCTTAAAATGGGCAACGGGAAGATTGCGCTCTCCACAGGCTTTGGCATCGGTTCGCCGGTCATTGCCGGGTTGACCGATGAGTTCATTGCGCTGGGTGTGAAACAGTTTGTTTTGATCGGTCTGGCTGGCGGGTTGCAGGAAAATCTGTCAGCGGGGAGCATGCTCCTTTCAACGGGAGCAATTCGCGGCGAAGGCGTGACGCGGCACTACCTTCCCCCAGGCGAGATCGTCGAGTCATCTGGGATGATCCTGAACCGCGTCAGTGATGCGTTGTCGCATAAGAATATTGGTTTCGAGAAAGGCATCACATGGACAACTGACGCGCCTTTCCGTGAAGTTCGGCGGGATGTATTGAGGTATCAGCAGCGCGGCATCCTTGCCGTGGATATGGAGGCGGCGGCGATGCTTGGAGTTGCCCGATCATACGGACTTGCTGCATGTGCCGCTTTCTGTATTGCCGACAGCCTTGCCAATGGTGTCTGGAGCATGTCTGAAGACCTCCGCCTTGCCCAGGCGAACCTCGCCGTTTTATTTGACATAATTTACGAGACCCTAAAATAACCCGGTTCTTCCGGTTTTTGCAACCTCCTTTATCGAGGCTGCGTATATTCCCATGGACTTTCAATTTCCATTGAAACGTTATACACTGATACTGATTTTCATCACACAGGAGAGTGAATTATGAACAAACAAGGTCGTTCCCAACTTGCGCTCGGGGTTCTGTTGGTTTTGCTTGGCGCGTGGTTTCTGTTGGATCAGACCGTCCCTGCCTTTGGGGATTTCTTTGCGCCATACACTGCATGGCCCGTTAACCTCATCTTGATCGGTGGGGTGATTTTTATTCTTGGGCTTGTGCTTGGTTCCCCTGGGATGTCTGTCCCGGCGGCGATTGTGGCTGGTATTGGCGGTATTTTCTTCTATCAGGAAAGCACGGGCAACTACGAGTCATGGTCGTATATGTGGGCGCTCATCCCTGGTTTTGTTGGCGTGGGCAGCATATTGGCGGGATTGCTCGGTGATAATACTGCCCATAATCTTAAACGCGGTTTGAACCTCATGGTGGTCAGCGCCGTGTTGTTCCTGGTCTTTGCCGCCTTCCTTGGCGGGTGGGATATTTTGGGAAGTTACGGACCCGCCATTCTGTTGATCTTGCTTGGTTTGTGGGTGCTTGGCAGCGGGTTGTATCGCACATTCCGCAACAAAGGAGAATAATATGCGCCGCGATCAATTGGTGTGGGGCACTGGTCTGCTTTTGCTTGGCGGTTTGATGCTCGCCAACGCCATGGGGATTAGGCTGCCCAACGGTAATTCCCTGACAAGTTTGTTCTGGCCCCTAATCCTGATCTTTTTCGGAGCGTGGGTGTTGGTTGGTGTGTTCGTCCGCAGGAATGTGGAAACTGAATCTGCGAGCGTTGATTTGCAAGGCGCAACCGAAGCCAGCCTGCGGATCAATCACGGCGCAGGCGAACTCCGTTTGCATAGCGGCGCTGGCGTGAATGAACTCGCGCGCGGGACGTTCGTCGGCGGGGTGGAGCACAAGGCCTCTCGAAACGGTGACAGGCTTCAGGTCAAGATGCGACCCGCAAAAGATTTTGTGGATTTCCCGTTCTTCGGCGTGCGGTCACAGCTTGATTGGGATGTCGCCCTCAATGAAACAATCCCCACTGAATTGGAGATGCATCTTGGCGCGAATAAATCAACGCTGGATTTACACGACTTGAAGATCACCGACCTCAAATTGAAATCGGGAGCCAGCGATACAACCCTGACCCTGCCCGCAACGGGCCGCCTCAACGCGGACTTTGAGATTGGCGCTGCTTCCCTGACATTGATCGTCCCTGACGGCGTTTCCATTCGCGTCCATGCTTCGCTTGGCGCAGGGGATTTGCGTGTGGATCGCTCCCGCTTTCCGAATGATGAATCGCCAGACTTTGCAACCGCCGTCAACGCAGTGGATATTCACGTCAAGGGCGGCGCGTGTTCGGTTAGTGTGAAATAAAAGGTGCTGATATGAAACGATTTGATCCAAGGATTATTCTGGGTACCATGCTGGTCGTGGGAGGCGGGCTTGCGCTTGCCCAGGCATTGGGATATCTTGAGAATGCCTCGGGCGTTTTCTGGGGTGGAGTATTCCTGGCGGCTGGCCTGGCTTTTCTGGTCTTGCTATTTGGCGGTCACTGGTGGAGCGCTTTTCCGGGGTTTTCGCTGGCCGCGCTCGGTGTGTTGATCCTATTCTCTGACGCCCTTGGCGACCTGGGTGGCGCAGTCTTTTTGGGCGGCATTGCCCTTTCCTTCTGGTATGTCTATTTCACCAATCGCAACGAGCGCTGGTGGGCGATCATCCCAGCCGGGGTGCTGACCGCGCTCTCGCTCCTGATCTTTGCCTCTGCCCAGTTTGAAGAATACTCTGGCGCGATTGTGCTTGGCGGTATTGGACTCACGTTCTTCATCGTCTACCTGACCGATACACTAGAGCGTTGGTGGGCATTAATTCCTGGCGGCGTGCTTGCCACTCTGGCTGGTGTGACGATTGCGGCCCAAAGAGTCGGCGGTTTCCAAACAGCGGGCTTTTTCTTCTTTGGACTTGCGCTTACCTTCCTGCTGGTTGCAGTGTTGTCGAAAATGAGTTGGGCGTACTGGCCTGCGGCAGTTCTGGGCATTATGGGACTTCTGGGGATCGCCTCCCTGCTTGACTTTGCCAATTACATCTGGTCGATTGCGTTGATCCTTGCGGGCGGCGTGATGCTTTATCGGTATTTTGCAAAAGGAAGTTAATGTAAATACACAGACGGCGGACCATGGTCCGCCGTCTGTGTGTTGTTTTATCGCCGTTTAGGGCAAGCGGGGTTTGTGACTTATAGATCTTCCACTACCTGTATTTCGGGAAAGAATTGATGCACAGTCCCTTCCACCCAGCCGTGCAGTGTCGAGGGATGCAGTGGGCAGTTCAGGCACGCGCCGCCGAGTTTGACCTTCATTGTATCCCCTTCAAGTGAGACGAATCCCACCGTGCCGCCGTGGAACTGCTCGATGTATGCGCTCAGGTTTTCAAGCAAACGGCGGAGCTGGTCTTCGCGGGAATTAATATCTGTTGTGACCATGGGGCTACTCCTTTCCAATTACATGATTGAGTCCACTGCAAAAACCAATTAAACACGAAGCTCACACGCGTGCCTCCCGAAGGACACACCGTACTTGCGTTCGGTGCAAGTGTCGGGGCGATGTGCTGCACTGCGTCTTCGCGCAGCGAATTCATTATTTAACCTTCGTGTACTTCGTGTCCTCGCGCCCTGCGGGTTGTGTTTAAGGATCTTTTTGCAGAGTCATGATTGGAATTCAACAACGGCTGGATCTGCGCATGGGCATTTTTCCATCTTGGTGAGACGATGTGTGCAAGGCGGTCAATGATCGTCCTGCCAGTCTCAGGGTATTTGTCCACAAGATTCCATAGCTCCTTGCGGTGAATACGGATCGCCGTCAACTCTCCTTCACTAATAATACTCGATGTGTACTTCGGGCTGCCGATCACAGCCGACCAGCCGAAGACATCCCCTTCGTTCAGGCGGGTCACAACAAGCGGAGGACCATCGTACGGTTTGTAGTGGATGGCAACCCTGCCTGTTAAGATCAGGTACAAGAACTGCGCCGGGTCTCCCTGCTCGAAAATTACCGTCCCTGCCGGGCAGGAGAAATCTTCAAAGAGGGACTTAAGCAGGGTGGTCTGCGCAGGTGTGAGATCCTGAAAGAGCGGGATGTATGGGAGTGAGTATAGCATTGAACGCATATTAATCAACGTCTGGACAACTTTCCAGTACCATATATCCTAATGTCAATGACATTTTGTCCCGTTTTGAAATTGACGCCTTGTTCCTGCGTTATACTTTGTGAAATCCGTAATTTTTGCCCGCCTCATCGCTTCATAATCCTGATAAATCAAGAAAGACCACTGGCAGATGCCGCTGTAAAGAGACTCAAAATGACCCCTGTTGCCCAATCATCTCATGGACGTTTCCTTGCACTGATCATGATCGGATTGGGATTCGTCGGGATCGGGATCATGTCCCTGCTCCTGCTAAACGAATCCACGTCCGCCTCCACCCAGGACTTTTCAACTGTTCCTGCCAAAGTAGATTACCCTGCGCCTGAACTGAATCTCACCGACCTGAACGGCAACCCCGTTTCCCTTGCGGATTATCGTGGCAATGTGGCGCTGGTTAATTTGTGGGCAACATGGTGTCCGCCCTGCCGCGAAGAGATGCCGACCCTGCTTGCGTTCCATGAAAAATATAAATCAAAGGGCTTTGTGTTAATTGCGATAGACCAGGGTGAAACGGTTGAGCAGGTACTTCCTTTTGTGGATGAGTTTCAATTGACCTTCCCTGTTTGGATGGATATCAGCAGTTCGGCGGGACGGGCGTTCAACACCATGAACCTGCCAAGTTCCTATGTTATAGACCGCAATGGACATGTGCGCCTGATGTGGATCGGGGGCATCTCGGAAAGAAATCTCGAAAAATTTGTGCCAGATTTAATAAAGGAATAAAAAGAACGGGAGCATAGGCTCCCGTTCTTTTTATGGGAAGTTTGCATTCACAGAAGTATAGGCGTCGCCGCATTCACAGGCGATCACGATGGCGCCGCCTTTGGCCAGTGTGCCTAAATATGCGCGGCTGCCGCTGCGGGTGACCCAGCCATTCATGGTGAAGGGGATGACGCTATCCGCAACGATCCATTCTCCGTTGTATTTTCTTGCCACATGCACATGCGTACCTGTTGAGCGTCCGCCTTCGCAGGAGGGATAGCCGATCTTGTCGCCAGCCTTTAAGTCTGCGCCGAGCGGAGCGCGCTGGTCGGTGGCGAGGTGCAGATAGTAGATGACCCAACCGGTGCGCTCATTGCCGTCTCTATCGAGGTCGAGCGCCACACCATCCACCGTCGAACGGACAACGAGTCCGTCTGCTACAGAGGTGGCAAAATTTTCAGGCTTGGCAGGGTAACACCCGGATTGTTCCTGAGGCGGGGCAAAGTCCACTGCGGCGAACGGCTCCCCGGTTCCCCAGCTTGTATGCGGACCGCCGGTGTAACTCCATGTTTGATTGTTGGGGAACGGGAGATTAAGGTCGGGCTGTTGGAGGCTGCCAGGGATCAATTCAAAATTTTCCAGCCAGGGGTCGCCAAACAAGTCCGCGTATGTTTTTGATAAGCCTTCCGACCCGGTAGCGCGGGTAAATTCATCTCCTGTAAACATCCTTGAATAGTAATACTGAAGCGCTGCCGACCCGGCGTTTTGCCACGGGTCAGGGCGGATAAGGATCTTGTTTGCATCTTCAAATTCGATCAGTGTTCCGATGCGCCAGGCATAATAGCCGTTATTGAGCGTATTTGCAGCCAGCACGATCTGCAGATAGTGAGAGTCCCAAAATGGGCGGATCAAACCGAGCAGGTTGCGATTTGTAGGCGGCTCCGCCTGTGTCAGCGCCCCGCCTTGATACTCCAGAATGGCAAGCAGCAGGCGCGGACTGACGCTGTAGTTGACAGCGACATAATCCACCAATTCTGCACCGGAACGCCACGAACCGCTCACGTACGCCCGATAATTCTTGAGCCAGCCTGCCTGTGAAGCGACGAACGCGGCGGTGTTGAAGCCGTTGTCCGCAGGCCCATTGACGAACGCATGGTCTGGGATGATCTGAAACGGACTGCCCCAAAGCGCGCGATAATAGATCGGGATTTTCATCCCCATGCCGGGCGGCATGGTGGTCGCATCACGGGGAATGAAGGTATTGGCGAGCAGGATTTCATCCACAGTGGTGTTGAAGCGCGCCGCCAGGGCGGGGAGGGTGTCTCCGGTTTGGGCGGTGTAATCCACCAGCTCGCCGGGTTTGTAGGTGGGGCGCACAGGGACTGGCGTTGGCGGGGTTGCGTTGCTCCACTCGTCAGCTTGATCCGTGGCGGAAGTGTTTGGGATTTCAGAACGGGAGGGTTGCAAGTTACAGGATGTGAGTACCATCACAGCGGTTGAGAGTACTGTGAAGGCTGTATGTAATTTTCTTATTGCTTTATTCATCTTTTTCGCGAATGATAGTAGACCAGCTTTGACCGAGCAGGTCGGCAGTGATCACCTGGTTGTCGCGCACAAGTTGTCCTTTGTACGGTTCTGTCCCGGAGATGATGCGCCAGCCGCTCAAGACGAACGGAATCGGACCATCGGCAGTGACCCATTCGCCGTTGAATTTTCTTGCAAAATGCAAATGCGTTCCAGTGGATACGCCGCCTTCGCAGGAGGCGTGACCAATGCGGTCATTAGTTTCGAGCCATGTGCCTGCCCTAACGCGGTCTTTTGTGGCAAGGTGCATGTAAAGCAGATTCCAGCCCGTTTGTTCGTAGCCGTCGCCATCGAGATCGACCATGACGATGCCATCCCCCGAGCGCACGACCAGCCCCGGGGCAGATGCCACCACCCAGGTGGTGGTGGGGATGCAGCCGGTTTCGGAGGCAGCCGGGGCGAAGTCAATTGCGGAGAATACGCTGTGAGCTTGCCCGTAAATATTCGGGCTGATCTGTCCCCAGCCATTGTGCGGACCACCCGTGAAACTCCACTTTACGCCAGGCTCGAATGGCAGAACGAGGTTCGGTTGGTTGAGCGCGGACGGAAAAATGGGGCCGATCAATTCTGCGCGCGCCCACGGATCGCCGAACATCTCCGTATACATGGCAGGGAATCCGCTGGCGGGGTTGATGATCTGCGACCACTGAGACTGGTTATGCAGGCGGGAGAAAAGATAATGAACGGCGACCGTACCAGCGTTCAGGCGCGGGTCGAGACGGAGCTTTGTGCCGTCTGGAAATTCAATGTGCGTGAGCGAACCTGCCCGCCAGCCATAATACGCAATGGACATCGTGTTGATCGCCCAGGTCATTTGTACGCTCATGCCTTTATAACGAAAGTCGTTGAACCCCATCGGGAATTCGGCGCGCAGGATGTCGATCGGCTGTCCGCGCACCCAGCGGCTTTCAAATTCGAGCAACCCCAGCAACATGCGCGGATTGACGGAATTTTCGATGGCAAGGCGGCTGATGGCGGCATGACCTTCGATCCAGCCGGAGGAGCCAAGATAATCTCTAAAATTGCTCAAGTAACCGTTCTGCGATTTTACATATTCCTCGATATCGAAATCGAGCGCCGTGGCGGAATAGACAAAGTCGGCATCGGGCAGGAGTTGGATGTTGGGTGTGGTTGGCTCGTCGATGCGATTGGGAATGACGAGCAGGGTGCCGGGGTCGATCAACGTTGTTCTGGTCAAGTCGCCATCGGAGATGATCTCCGTTTCGCTGACGTTGAATCGTTTTGCGATGGCGGATAACATATCCCCGCTTTGGGCGTAGTAGAGGAATGGAGCCGCATCATTCGCAAGCGGGGCGCTGGTCACTTCGACCCCGGCAGGGGGCGTCGCTGGGAGGGTCTGCCCGGCGGCGGATTCTGTTTCAAGGAACGGGGGTGTGGTTGAGGTGGGGAAAATGATCGGGTCGTTTTGAACAGCTATCGGGTCGTAGGGAGGCGCGGGTTCCTCCGTCCAGTTGCCGGGGGTGGGAGTGTATGCCACGCCCCAGATCGAAGGCGATGTTCCGCAGGCGGAAAGGGTCAATGTGATGACGATGAGAAATGCAAAAATGCGACGCATAAGTTGGCTGAATTATATCCGTATAAATTAAGCGGGGATGAATTAGCGTGAGATGAGATTAAAGTCGTTGGCGCTGTCCCACGCTTCGATGGTTTGCGAGCCGCGCGTAAGATAGCCGTTGTATTCGATGCCTGTGCCGCTGGAGACCCAGCCATCGAGGTTGAAAGGCAGGTCTCCGTCGGCGGCGATCCATTCGCCGTTGTATTTGCGCGCAACATGGACGTGGGTGGCATTGGAGACGCCGCCCTCACACGAAGGATGACCGACATGCTCGCCCGCGAAAAGATATTCACCTGACTTAACGCGGTTTTCTGCGGCGATGTGCATGTAGAGAATGACCCAGCCTGTTTGCTCATAGCCATCGTTATCGAGGTCTTGCACCACAGCGCCATCCGAAGCACGGACGACGGGGCCGTCTGCCATGGCAATGACCCAGAACGGGCTGACCGCGCAGCCCCCGACACTGCCCGCTGGCGCAAAGTCGAGCGCTGCCCATGCAGAGCCGGAATCCCATCCGCCATGCGGACCGCCTGTGTAATACCACTCATCCCCTTTGGCGAAAGGCAGATTCATCAGCGGCTGTGACAGGGTTGCAGGAATGAGTGGCTCTATGGCATAACTGAACGGGTTTCCAAAAAAGACATAATAGGTGATGATAACGCCGCGTTCACTGACATCCTGTTGCCACGCTTCGAGGTTGTCCAGTTGCGAGAAAAAATACTGCACTGCGGCAGTGCCGGCGTTGATGGTTGGGTCGATGGGAATGACCTGCCCATCGGTCAATATCCATGTGGAGAGTGCGTTTACCTTCCAGAGATAATAACCACGGTTGAGGTTGTTTGCCGCCCATGCCAGTTGACGATACAAGCCGTGGCGGTTTTCATCCGCCAATCCCATCGGATAGGATGTGTTGAATGGTATGGGATTGGTTACCCAGCCGCTTTGGTATTCCAGCAGTGCGAGCAGGATACGCGGGTTGACGGAGAAGTTTTCAGCGACAAGTAGAACGATCTCCTCGCCGCTCAAAAGCACGCCGTTGACATCCTGAGTGTAGTTGGCGAGATAACCGTTTTGGCTTTGGATGAATTCGCTTACATCGAAATTTACCGTGGCGGGACCGTACACCAGTTCCGAATCTGGGATGACCTTCAGCGATAGTCCAGTGCCGACAGGGTTGGGTGCCGGGATTTTCAGTGTCATGCCGACATCCAGTAAATTGGGGTCGGTGATGCTATTCGCTTCCATTAATGCCTGCATACTGATGCCGTACCTTTGGGCGATGCCCCCAAGCGTATCCCCAGGCTGGACAATGTACTCATCCGTGCTCTGGCGCGGAGTTGGCAGGATGCGCACCGGGTCTGGGGTTGGTGTGGAGATGAGCTGGTTCGCCAGACCCAGCAGCGGCAGGATGTTGAACGGCACGCGGGTTGGGGTCGGCGGACGTGTGGCTGTCGGCGGGACGGGCGTATTCGTGATGGACGGCTCAGGTTGTGACGGTGACGCGGGTGATACGTCGGCGCTTAACGGCAAAAATGGATCGTATGTTGGGAAGACAACCTGCGGTTCTTCAGGAGCACAGGAGGCAAGCAGGGCACAGGCTAATACGATAGGGATGATTTTCTGAAAAGACATGGATGTGATTCTACCAAATGGATGGTGAAAATTCCCATACGAGATTGATGACCCCACTGCAAAAAGGTCTTCAAACACAACCCGCAGGGCGCGAGGACACGAAGTACACGAAGGTTAAAAATGAAAGGCTCTTACTTGGTGTTCCTTAGTGACCTTCGTGTTTAATTGGTTTTTGCAGTGGAGTCATTGATACCAAAACAGGGCTTTCTTAAAGTCCCAAGGGGAGTCTAAACGCGTTTGGTGAAGATGACCAGGTCATCGCCTTCGGTATAAAAATCCTTGATGGTCGCTTCGGCTGTGTATCCCATGTCGAGATAGAATTTTCGAGTGGATTCATAATGTAATGTGCCCGAAGTTTCTGCGATTAGCATACGTCCGCCTGTTTTGCGCACCGCTTCTTCGCTGGCAGTCAATAACCTGCGCCCCGCTCCACTGCGGCGGGAATTCGGATCAACGGCAATCCAATACAGATCATAAACGCCCGTCGCCAGGTCGCGTGGACCGTAGCAGGCAAAGCCGAGGACTTGATCTCCGTCCCGCTCCACGATGAAGTGATACCCGCATCCCTCCGAACCTGTGGATAGGTATTCTTCCCAGATTTCGCCGACACAGTCGATCTCTTCCTGGTTGAAAACCCCAGCCCTGGCTGTGATGTCCTGAATATGTGAACCGTCTGCTTCAGTTGCAGGGATGATCATGGTCTCCCGCCTTTGTAGGCCAACGTACGGATGATAGTTTTGTCTGAATACATAAACTGAGAAATGCCTTTCTTGTGTGGAATATATATTAAACTTTATCGGTGAGTCCACTGTAAAAAACGATTAAACACGAAGCTCACACGCATGCCTCCCGAAGGACATACTGTACTTGCGTTCGGTGCAAGTGTCGGGACGATGTGCTGCACTGCGTCTTCGCGCAGTCCGCTACGCGCGGCGGTGCAGGCAAAGGGGCACAAAGGAAAACCTTTTGAGCGCATTTCAACTGAAAGGCGCAGTTACTTCGCAAATGAGTTGAGAAAAAAACCGTGTAGCGTGTTGCGCATTATTTAACCTTCGTGTCCTCGCGCCCTGCGGGTTGTGTTTAAGGTTCTTTTTGCAGCGGATTAATTCCGATAAAGCCTGTTTCATCAAGTGGGCTGAATTCGATTTTCACATTGTTTCCTGTTTTCAGCAACCCAGGAGCAGGTCTCTCGGACAAGCCGAAAAAGATTCAAATCGGGATTTTGCTCTCTTGTGCGATATTTTCTAGAATCAGTAGATCACGAAAACCTCGCGTACTGCGCAGCATGCGCTCTCCCCTGGCGCCGCCCGCCAGGGGAGGTGTAGCGCAAATCTGGCGGTAGAGACCGCCAATTACGCGCTTTCGTGAAGTACTGATTATACGGATGAAAATTACAATCGCGGAATTAATACAGGCGTTCTCTTTTT
>JAUXWL010000170.1 GCA_030680155.1 Anaerolineales bacterium | reverse complement strand
AGGGCGGCAAGCAGGGTGGTGGATGCGGGGGCATCGATGATGTGTTCAATTCCGTTGATTTTGAGGGTGATGTTCATATTGAACTCCTGTTGTGATTCAAACTCATTTCAGACGTTTTTTCAAATCTTCAAAGTGGGCAGGCAGTTGAGCGTCTCGATGCAATCGCCTTGCAGGATTTGGTTGATGGGCAGGGTGGGCACAGCGAAATTATACCCTCCACAGACTCGCCTCAACATCCATCGGTTAATAATTCACCTTAGAGAGCGTTTCTTAAGTCAGACCCTAAAGGTTTTTCTGTCAGATTGGGGACTTTGCTGGCAAAATACGCTGTTCGACAAGATAATTTGGCCAGCGAGGGAAACCTTTAGGGTCTCCGCCCCTGTTTTTTGAGAAGATCCGAAATAACACACAATCACCGTCCCGAAGGTTTTCTTCGAGAAATTGAAATGCCTGACGGCAACCTTCGGGACGTTTTTTTTACATGGGGCACAACTCATTCCGGCAGAAAGCGCGCCTCACCCTAATTAAGCCTGAATGATTCCTTTGTGATCGTAATATGATAGATCAAATTCGGATCGGTCAGGCACAAAACGCCGCCGCCTGTCCTAGCAACAGAGGGCTCATCGCCTGTGATCCAGGCATAACCCCAGTAACAGCCTGCCAGAATCCTGGCTGGGTAAATATCTCCCCTGCCGATCCCATAGGAATAGGTGAAACATTCCCCCTTGTCGTTGGGTGTGTTCATTCCAAAAGCCAGGTTGACCTGTCCTTCGGATTCATTTTTGAACTCGATATTCACCAACGTCCCTTTGGTTTCGGTGGTCGGGATCTGGTTGCATTCGGGTGTGGGAGTCGCAACAACCGCAACTGTGGCGGGAACCAGGGTTGGCAGGGCTAGTGTTGGCGCAAGCGTGGCGGTGGGTTGCGGCGTGGATGTTGGCACAGAAGCAGGCATGGCTGCCTGGGTTTGCGTGATCGCGATCCATGCTTCCGCGACAGCGGTGTTTGAAATATCTTCAGCATTCTGGGCAGGCTCTGCAGAGCCGCAGGCAGACAACACGAGGATGGCAATAACTGAAATTGCAAGCAGGGATTTCCGGTTCATTTAATCTCCAAGTCCCATTTTTACCATGGAACAAATAAATACAACTGGTGGTCTCGATACATTCCTCGCCATCGCTCGGAACTGCCCGGCCACCGGGGTTTATTTTGAATTCAACACCTTCAAAATAAACCCTGCCGTTCGTTTGCCGGATGACGCATCGGTGTACGTGATCTCATCCTCGATGAATTTGCGCCTCTCAGCGGAATCGACGCTTCTGTCTTGCAGGTACATGTTCAGCGCTTCAAACAGTTGCTTTTCATCCGCAGCGACTCTCCCTGCCTTCGCCTCACGGAAACGTTTATGTGTGGGCCAATCGCCGATCTCTTTCAACGACAACGAAAACTTGTTTTTCTTATTCCATCCACCCGGGACATCAATCGTCGCTGCGATCATGGGCGTGTCGTGGACGGCGGTCTCGACCAGCATGGTCGAATAGACCGTCACCACCACATCGGAGTACGCCATCATGGATGATTTCTCGTCCATGTCTTCGCCGCCGTAGTAGCCGAGTGAGCCGCCCAACGCCACAGGCTGGACAACATGCACGTTGGGATATTTCTTCTCAAGCTCAAAAACTTGTGCGCGTTCGTCGGCAAATATTTTCGGCTTGTCTTGAAAGTGACTGGGATGCAGACGGATCAACAACTGCGCAGGCTCAGCCAACGCATCAGATGAAACCAATTTCGCCAGCGCTTCGATGTTGGGATAGTTCGGCGCAAAATGGACAAAACTACTGGCGTACGAGATCAACTTACGGTTAGGGTCGAGGTTGTGAAGTTTGAAATACTCGTCACGCGGCATGAGCCACTGCTTGCGGAAATATCCATCATACGAGGGAATGCCGCCCACATGTACATGCTCGGGATTCCAGTCTGACCCTTTGACAAGTTCCTCTTTTTGCAACTCAGACCAACAAGTCGCCCACAGCACATCCGCGCCAGAGATATTGTACGAGGATGAATTGTCCCAGCCGACGATGACGGTCATGTTTGGGATTCCGCGTCGGGCGGATTCACGCAGGAGATAACGGTCCATGCGCCAGCC
>JAUXWL010000003.1 GCA_030680155.1 Anaerolineales bacterium | reverse complement strand
CGCCTCAAACCCTCGGACGAAAGCCTGGGCTGCTGTTTCCCAGGCAGTCCCTACACCGATAACGGATTCAATGGTCGTCGCCCGTGCCAGTAATCTTTCCTTTGCATTCTCCCGTGCTAATTCACTTTCAAAAACCAGCGCATCGCAAATGCGAGTCAGGTCGCCTGTTAATGGAAGCGAGCCATGTTGCAGCACGCCTTCCTTCTTGCGTGCCTGCGCCGAGCCGATGAGTTTCTTTCCATCCACGGTGATTTCATAGGTGGATGGCACTTCAAAGCAAACGGGATTCAAATTCTGCTGGGTATGTCTGTCTTCGTGTTCTTTCATTTCCACGGGCACACTCAAAGATTGAACGGCATGCAACAACGCCTGAGCAAGTCGGTTGTATGACTCAAGCACGCCGCCCGTTAGCACGGGTTCGTCCGCGGAGCCTGTCACAGAGTAGGTCAATTCGTCCGTATGCAGAATCGCCCGTCCCCCCGTCACGCGGCGCACGACTTCCCAGCCATGAGATTTGAGTCGTTCCATATCCACATCTTTGATGGGTTGGGCATGCCCCAGCGAAAGGCAGGGCGGGTTCCACGAATATAAACGCAGCGTGGAGATCGACGCGCCGCGATGAATGTGTTCGAGGATGGCTTCATCCACGGCCATGTTCCATGCGCCGGTGGATGGGGGAGTGTGAATTAATCGCCAGAAGGTCATAAGGGTTTGGTAGGGACACGATGCCGCCGTGTCCCTACATAATCCTTGAAAATTTTTCCGCCGCTTCTTCTATTACTTTTTCGCTTGCACTTTCCAACGGTGGGCGGACTGCCCAATGAGGCAATCCGTGTATTTTATGAAGCAAGCCTTTGAGGATAGGGGCGATGGGAGCGTATTGTTCTAAAAAGTGACGCTGTTCCATCACAATCGCTTGCGCGTCAGATGGATCTTTGCCTTCCTGATGCAAATCCCAAACTTGGCGCAGGTTATCGGAAATCAAATTTGCAGGGGCGGTAATTGCGCCTTGTGCATGATTCTTCAGCGCATGATGGAAATAGGAATCAGTTCCGTTCAGGACGAGCAATTCTTTTCCGAAACGCTGACCGACAGCAGTTGCGAAAGATTCGTCGTGTGATGAATCCTTGATGCCTGCGAATTGATTGGGGTATTTTGTTTTGAGCCGTTCGAGCAGGTCCAATGAAAAGCCGATGCCCGTCATCGGTGGGATGTGATAGCCAAGCAGGTGTTTTCCTTCTGGCACGGCTTTTTCGATCAGTTCGCTGAACCATTGGAACAAGCCGTCATCGCTCACTTTGCGGAAGTAATACGGCGGC
>JAUXWL010000001.1 GCA_030680155.1 Anaerolineales bacterium | reverse complement strand
GCTGGTCACTACGATGGCGTCCACCTTTACCAACCTCCAGCCTGGCTACGAAACGACCACTGTCTTCACAGACGACCTCGCTCCCATTGAGTGGATCGTCAACAACATGGTTTTCAACTTCGTCCTCGAAGGCGGGCTGGAATATTTGCAGTAAAACAACAATGTCATTGCGAGCCGCATCCTTGCTTTTTGCATGAAAAGAAAATATGAAACCCACCCTCTCCTACCTTACATCCCTCCTTACCCCCATCGCCTTAATCGGACTGGCGCTGCGCATCCTGCTCACGCCGTTATATTACACCGTTGAATACAACCTGCCCTACTTCCCCACGGACGAATACGGGTTCACCAGGGAAGACCGCCTGCAATGGGCAAAGCCGTCTGTGCAATATCTTGTCAATAACGCAGATATTTCCTACCTTGGCGACCTGCAATTCGAGGATGGAAGTTATTTATATAACGAACGCGAACTCAAGCACATGGAGGATGTCAAGAGTGTAGTGCAAGGCGCACTGCTTGCCTTCTACGCATCACTTGCAGGACTCGTCCTGCTGGCCTTCATCTCGCATCGCAACGGCTGGATGGAGGAATATCTCAATGCCCTGCGCCGCGGCGGTTGGTGGATGATCGGATTGGCAGGCGCGCTGGCTTTCATTGCGGGCGCTGGGATTCTGCTAAATCCGGATATCTTTTGGGCATTTTTCACATGGTTTCACACCTTGTTCTTCGAAGGCGATACCTGGCTCTTCTATTATTCAGATACCCTCATCCGTCTCTTCCCCATCCGCTTCTGGCAGGACGCCTTCCTGTGGGTGGCAATTATTGCATTGGGCGGGGGAGCAGGCCTGGCGTTTGGATTAAAGAGGTCGTAGGGGCAACCCAGACCTGTACATCAAGGCGGCTTGCACATTGAGGGCAGGTCGCCCTTTCTGTTCCACCGTTTCCACCACGCAGGGGCGGGGTTACATCTTCATGATGTATAATTTCTTTACAGGAGTAGCGTAATGTCCTTCAAATTAACACTGGAAAACAAAGTTGCCATCGTCACCGGCGGCTCGCGTGGAATTGGACGCGCCATTGCCCTCGAATTCGGTTCACGCGGCGCATCGGTGGTGGTCAACTACAACAGCTCACCCGATGCCGCCGAGGAAGTAGTCAGGCAGATCCATGAAGCAGGCGGAAAAGCCGCCTCTTTCAAAGCGGACGTGTCCGACTTCAAACAGGCGGAGTCCTTGATCAAATTTGCAATTGATACCTTCGGCGACCTGAGCATCCTTGTCAACAATGCCGGCATCACCCGCGACCAGTTAATCATGATGATGCCCGAAGCAGACTGGGACGCGGTCATCAACACCAACCTGAAAAGCGCCTTCAACTGCTCGAAAGCCGCTGTCAAACACATGATGCGCAAACGCACAGGACGCATCATCAGTATCGCCTCAGTGGCCGGGCAGATGGGCAACCCCGGGCAGACAAATTACTCCGCCTCCAAAGGCGGGCAGATCGCTTTCACCAAGGCGCTTGCGCGTGAAGTTGCCGCGCGGAACATTACCGTCAATGCGATTGCCCCGGGCTTCGTGGATACGGAAATTCTCGACGCCATGACACCCGAAACCCTCGAAGCCGCGCTCAAACTCGTCCCATTGGGACGCAAAGGTAAACCCGAAGAGATCGCTTTTACTGCCGCATTCCTTGCCTCTGACGGGGCCGCGTACATCACCGGCCAAGTCATCGGCGTGGATGGCGGCATGGCCATGATGTAAATCCAAACTGGATAGGAGCACGAATGTCTGAAAACACCCAAGGCAAAACCACCGTATCCCCCGAAGTATTAACCACCATCTCGCGCCTTGCCGCGTTGGAAGTCCCCGGCGTCAGCCGGCTGGCTCCCATCGCTGGCGGCGTGAACCGACTCTTTCGGCGTGGAACAGGCGACGGCGTCCGTATTGAAGCGAAAGACAATGTCGTTTACATGGAAATGCATCTCGTCCTCAAGCAGGATGTTAACATCCGTGAAGTCAGCCGCAACGTGCAGCATAATGTGGCGCGCGCCGTACAGGAAATGGTCGGCATGGAGGTTGGCGAGATCAACATTCACATCGAAGACATCGACTACGAAGAGGACGAGGCCTAACTTCATGAAACCCCGTACCAGGGCGCGCTCCATTGCTCTGCAAGTTTTGTATGAAACAGACCTTGCCAACAACCACCTTCCAGGCGACGTGTTGAAAACGCGCCTGGAAGAAACGTCTTTGTCAGATGACCTGGCCGAGTTTACAAGGGGCATTATCTTTGGCGTACTTCCACTGACAAAAGACCTCGACCAGTTGATCGCAAAGTATGCGCCCGAATGGCCCCTCGACCAGATCGCCGCCATAGACCGCAACATCCTGCGCATTGCGCTTTGGGAATTTGCGGTCTCGCGCGAAACGCCCGTCAAGGTTGCCATCAATGAAGCGGTGGAACTGGCAAAACTCTTCGGCTCCGATTCGGCATCACGCTTTGTCAACGGCGTGCTGGGCGCGCTCTCCGATCATCAGCACGAGATCCACGAGATCATCAAGAAAAGACTTGCACAGGAAGCGAAACTGGAATCATAGAACATGGAAATTCTTGGCATCGGGGTATCCGAACTTGTTTTTATCGTCATCATTGCATTGATCGTGCTGGGTCCAAAAGATATGCAAAAAGCCGGCAAAACCATCGGGAAGTGGATGCGCGACATCGTCACTTCAGAAGGCTGGAAGGTCTTTCAGCAGACCTCACGGGAACTGCGCACCCTGCCCAATAAACTGATGCGCGAAGCGAACGATGAACTGGGCAGGATCCAGAAGGATATCAACTTCAACACCGCCTCTTCCCCGGACGCGGAGAGGGCTCGCGCTTCGAACAATCTCCCACGCTCCCAGCCTTATTCTCCCACTTCCGCGCCGACGGACTCCCCAGGGAATAAGATCGCTCCTCAAACCGAGGAACAAAAAAAATCCGAAAGCGACCCATAAAGCAATGCGTACCCTATTTCGAGGAATATGGCAGGGCATCCTTGTCTATTTCCGTGTTCTTTTTTATTTTATAACCTTTCCCTTTGTTTTCGTCTTTCGCACTCTCACCCTCCCATTTCGGCTCTTCAATCAATTCCGCAACTACCTGAACACAGACCCCGACGAGCGTCCCGTTGCAGATATTTTTGTAGACCTGACAACCCGAAAAGAAACCCGCGTGATGCTGATGGAGCAGGTGGAAGCCCTGCGCGCGCATCTGTTGCGCTCAGTCATTGTGCTGGCAGTGGCAGTCATTGCCGCCTTTGGGGTGGCGCAGGAACTTATGGTGTTCCTTGCCGAGCCAATTGGCGGGCTGGAAAAACTGCAAGCCATTCAGGTGACGGAGGAAATTGGCGTGTTCATGCGCGTGGCCATGTCGGCGGGAATCGCAGTGGCGTTCCCCTACATTGCATTTGAAGTGTGGTGGTTCGCAGCGCCGGGCTTGAAACCGCGTGAGAAGAAAATGGGACTGGTCGGGATTCCGCTGGCGATTCTGTTATTTTTGACAGGCATGGCATTTACATTTTTTGTCCTGCTGCCAACCGCGCTGCCATTTTTGGGCGGCTTTACACAGATCTCTGAGTTCTGGGCGGCAAACGAATATTTCAAATTTGTTACGGGATTAATGGTCTGGATCGGTATCTTCTTTGAATTTCCGCTGGTGATCTATGTGCTGACTTCGATGGGGCTGGTCAAGCCTGACATCCTGCGTCAGCAATGGCGGCTGGCGGTGGTTATCATCGCGGTCCTGGCCGCAGCCATCACCCCCACGGTGGACCCGGTCAACATGGGCTTGGTGATGCTGCCCATGACTTTGTTATACTTCATCAGCATCGGCTTGAGCTATATCGCCTACGCCGGGCGAAGGCGCAGAGCTGCCGAGGTGCAGGAACCTGTCATTGATGAAGGAGCAGGTTAGGGCGCAGTGCGAAGCGTGTTTCTTTGTCGGAGGAGAGAGAATGAGCCGAAAATCCTTATTATCCCGCCGCATTCTCATTGCGGCGATCCTGCCTGCGTTGATCCTGCAGGCATGCAGTTTGTCGCTGTTCAATAATCCCTTTAGTTCCAATCCCCCAACACCAATACCGGTTGAGGTCGTCCCATCTGACGCACCGTATCCTGTGGCTCAGACCACCTTTGTGGTGACCCTGCCGGAGGCATTGCAACAAAACGAAACGCTGATGATCTCGGTGATGGAAGAAGTGACCGGGCTTTCGTTGAGCGCCACGCAATACCAGCTGAGCGCGCACGACTCGCTCACATACACCGCTACTCTTCCGCTGACGTTTAACTCCGTGGTCAAATACCGCTATATTCGCCGAGGCGAAGCGCAGGTGACGGAAGACACCTCGCTGCAGGATGTCATCCGCTACCGAATGCATTTTGTGGCAGGCCCCGGTGAAGTGCGCGATATTATTGCGGATTGGGGTGACAAAAATTTCTCGCGCCCCATTGGTTCCATTCTTGGGCAGGTCTCCAACGCAGACACAGGGTCATCGCTGCCGAATATGCTGGTGACTGCCGGGGGCGTGCAGTATCTTACCGACTCAATGGGGCGCTTCGAATTAACAGGGCTTCCGATTGGCACGCAGAATCTGGTGGCATACAGCCTGGACGGGATGTACCAACCCTTCCAACAGGGAGCCGTGGTTGCGGACGGACAAACCACCATCGTTGACCTGCGCGTGAAACCTTCGCGGTTGGTGAATGTCACGTTCATCGTTTCGGTCCCAGCGGATACAGTGCCCGGCGTACCCGTGCGCATTGCAGGGAATATTTTGCAGTTTGGCAATACCTTCGCCGATCTGTTGGGCGGCGTAAGTACCAACGCCGACCGCATGCCCATCTTAAGCCTGCAAGCGGATGGACGTTATGCCATCACGCTGGGCTTGCCATCTGGGACACATATCCAATACAAGTACACACTGGGCGATGGCTTTTGGAATGCCGAGCATAAAGCCGATCTGCTATGGAACTTGCGCGAGTTCATCGTCCCCGAACAGGATGTCACCATTCAAGACAACGTTGCCACCTGGCTGGCAACCAGAGACTCCGCGCCCATTCTTTTTGAGGCGGCGATCCCCTCCGTCACGCCGCCCGGTGACATTATTTACATCCAATTCAATGTATTTGGCTGGATGGAGCCCATCCCGATGTGGCCTCTCGGTAATAACCGCTGGGCTTATAAATTGTACGGCCCGCTGAATTTCCTCGGTACTTTTTCCTATCGCTATTGCCGTAACGGTCAATGCGGCAGCGCAGACGATGCCCAGACAATAGGCTTTGCCCCTACAGGCCGTCAGGCGACCACCACCCTGCTTGGGCAGGACTTAAAGGATACCGTCGGTTCGTGGAAATGGTTCGAAAACCCGGAACCTTTAACCCTGGTTGGCGCTGCCATCACCCCACGCGCCAGCGGATTTGTAGCAGGCATCGAGTATCAACCAGAACACCGCCCGAATTGGTCGTACTTCGCACCACAGGCATTCGCCAACACACGCGCGCTTGGCTCCAATCTCTCTGTCCTCACGCCAACCTGGACATACTCCAAAACTTCACCCCTGCAATTTGAAACCGTTCCCGGGCAAGACCCGCTTTGGATCGATACCGCCATCATGATCTCGCAAGCCCGCGCATTGGGACTGAACGTCGCCCTGTTCCCCTCGCCTCATTTCCCCGCCGAACCTGATCCTTCGACCCCGGCATACACCGCCTTTTGGCAGAGCGCCCCGCGTGACGCCGCCTGGTGGCAGACATGGTACAACCGCTACCGCGCATTTGCCGTCAACTATGCAGACCTCGCCGCCCAAAGTGGCGCGCAATTCCTCATCCTCGGCGGTGACTGGGTGTCGCCCTCCCTGCCCAATGGCACCCTGCCAGACGGCTCCCCCGCCAACACGCCCGCCGACGCCGAGGCGCTGTGGCGCGCCATCATCACCGATGTCCGCTCGCACTTCAAGGGA
>JAUXWL010000684.1 GCA_030680155.1 Anaerolineales bacterium | reverse complement strand
GCAAGCCCAACAGGGCGTCCCGCACCGCACCGCCGACCATGTAGATGTCCATCGGGGCAGTTTACCGAATCGTTTGCATTGGCTGGGCGTTTGTACTGAAGGCTGGCATCCAGGTTGCACTTGCCTTGAGCGGGTTGGCGGGATCAGGCCGACGTGGTACTGCGCGCTGCGGCTGTCCCCCGGCCTGCGGCCTCCTCCTTGATGCCTCCGCACCCAGCACCCCGTCGCCCTGATCTTGCGGGCGGCGCGCTAACATGGACCGCCACGGGCCCCTTTGGTCACCTGGGGTGTCGCTCCAGACTCATGACCCTCAACGCTATCCGTCCGTTGAGCATGTTCATGGAGCTGATCAGCAGCAGCATGCCGCCGCCGACCTGGAAGCTCGCCAGCGAGATGCCGAAGAACTCCAGGATCTTCAGGCCCAGCAGCGCGCTGGCCGCGATCACCAGGAAGACGCTGATGGCGGCGGTGACCACGGTGCGGCGCTTTCCTATCCGCTCTAGCAAAAAACTAGGTTTACACAAGCGTGAAGCTAGATTTAGTGAAAATACTTAGCGAATCAGGCAACAAAAAACCCGCCGAGGCGGGTTGATTGGGGGTGGTTAGGCGCCTATTTGGTTGAAATCGCCTTTTTTGGTCTGGGTTTTGCGACTGGCGGCTTTGCCTTCGCGGCAACAGGGCTCTTGGGTGCTGGATTGGAGTGCGCAGCGTCAACGACGATTGTGCCTTGGGCGTCGTCCGGCACGCGCGCGAGGCGCACGTTTTCAATGCCAACAAACGATCCTGGTACAGGCCCAACCTCCTCCGACAGTTGAAACTTTCCAACTGCGACTCGTAGGCCCATGGCTAGTTCGTATCGGCCTTCGTGCAGTTGGTAGTGTTTAACTACGATCTCAGTCAGCTCTTTCAGGCTGATGACTTGGCCGGTTGGATCAATGGGTGGTGTTTGTGGTGTCATACAAGTAAGAAGGGATGTTTGGCATCGCGTCGTTTGTTGAAGACCATCTGAGTTCGGAGCGTTCGATTGCGACCACTTTCAAAACGTGTTCGTGTGAATGGATGTGGTTATGCACCGGAGCGCCGCCGCTCAGGTGGGCCTCAAGGGCTTCAACCATTACGGCGTTCAGCGACTTTCCGCTAGATAGTGCGAGGATTTGGGCTTTCCGGTGGAGTTCTTCTCCCGTGCGCACGTTGAACTGACCGCTCAGGGATTTTTCAGGCTTTTTGCCAACGGATTTACACGTCGCCAGATAGTCGGTCACGGCGGCTTCAAACTCCTGTTTCAACTCGCCCAGCGTCTCTGCCTCATAGGTCACCAGATCGCTGATAAACATTACCTTTCCGTGGAGCACGTTGTCTGCGACTGATGTTTCGATCGACCCGTAGTAGCCGCTAATGTTGAGCAGTTCCATGCATCTTCCTCTTAGATTCGCCCTTGCAGTTTGAGTTGTTCGACAACCTGTCGAATGACATATTGTTTGACCTCTGGCTGAGGGTGTGGTTTGTGTAGATTGATCACCTCATTTGTTACGGGGAACACAAATTTACGCCTTGACCCATCGCCAACCAATTCCTTGTAACCCAGTGACTCCAACGCACCTTTCAAGTCATTCCACTTGATGTCTGTCGGTGTCGGCTGAGTACAGAGCTTCTTAAGGGTTTTCGCGTGCTTTGACATGCATCTTAGTTCGAAAGTCTTGGATTGTAACTATTTTTTAGTTACTCGATGTTGTTTGTTGGTTCTGCCTCTGTCAGTATGTACTCTTCGGACAGTCGTTACGTTCCCACTTGTCCTTCGCCTTGGCATCCGCCGTAAGCTGCCAAGCCGCCAGGCTGCTGAGATTTTCTGCGATCATTTGAGTACTGGACAGTGCTAAGTTCTCGCCATCGTTCAGCCGGTGTCTTTGATCAGCCGCAGGGTTGACAATTCCGTTGCCAAGTCAATCCATCGTTCCATCAGCAGCTTCATGCGCTCGTAGTTCTTTAGCTGCTTGCGCACCG
>JAUXWL010000168.1 GCA_030680155.1 Anaerolineales bacterium | reverse complement strand
GCACCACTTCCAACAGTTCGCGTTTGCTGTTCAGGCTCATCATGTGGCTCCTCCGACAGGCTGTTCTGCCTATCGGAAAGTAACATTTTTCCTGATGCAACGTTACTTCTCAAAGTAACATTTTCCGTGATGCAATTCGGGGCGTCCATACCGTCATTAAGAACGTGATATAATTTTGCAATTCGGCAGGAAAAATCATCCCATCGGTGAAGGAGAAATTATGGAAATCACAACCCAGGAATTCAAACATTGCGATCTGTTCAAGGTTAATGGGCGGGTTGATAGCGCCACTGCTCCTGAATTTTCAAAGGCGCTTGAACAGGCAAATAACAATGGGCGCTTTAAGATCGTCATTGACATGAGCGAACTTGAATATATGTCCAGCGCCGGTTTCCGTGCTTTGCTTGCCACCCAAAGGAACTGCAAACGCTATAACCGTGGTGAATTGGTTCTGGTCAGCGTGCCAGAGCGCATCCGCGAAGCCCTTGAACTGGCGGGTTTTACCGAACTCTTCAAGATCTTCGATAATGCCACCGAAGCGGTTGGTAGTTTCTAAAAGGATGCCGGGGCGTTCTTGAGGATAAAACAGGAAATACCGCCTCAACCTTAATTGCTGAGGCGGTATTTTATTTATTATTATGCCAAACTACACGTTTCCTGCCAGATTCGAATTCCTGGACGAGATCCGCGACTTGGTTGCAAAAATTGCCCGCGACGGCGGTTTTTCAGACAAGATGATCCATTCCTTGCAGCTTGCCGCCGACGAAGCTGCCTCCAACATCATCGAGCATGCCTACGAAGACATATCCAACGCTTCCATTGACCTGACCTGTGATATGCGCGGCGAGGATATTGTCATCACCATGCGCGACCATGGAAAACCCTTCGACCCTTCCGTGGTGAAGGAACCGAACTTAAAAGCAGACCTTTCCGAACGCCAGATCGGGGGGCTTGGCATCTACCTGATGCGGAAGTTGATGGATTCCGTCCTTTACGAATCCAACTCACAAACAGGCAATCTGCTTACGTTGATTAAGCGGAGGGGATAACCGCATGTGCCCCGCAACGAAAAAATCTTGGGACTGGCTTGAGTTAGCCAGCCTTGGGGAACAACTGCGGAGCGAAGACTCTCTCGCCGCAAAACGCGCGCGCATCCTTTCCATGACCAACCGCCTCGTCGAAGGCTCGGTGGACCTCTGGATTCATGAAGACCTCTTCCGCCTGCCCGATCGGGACGAAAAACAACCTCTCCCGCCTGCGCCCGCAAAAGATGGGATGAAGCTGGCCGTCAAACAGGGCAAACTCCTCACCAAAAACGGCAGGACGAAAAACCCCGCCTCTCATTCGACCTTTGCAGCGGTTCCCCTCGAAGATCAGGGGATTACGCTGGGAGCGCTCCAGGTCACCCGTCCAAAGGGACCCGCCTTCACCACAGAAGAACTCGATCTGATCCAGGGAATCGCCCAGATCGCTTCTGTCAGCCTGTTCGCCTCACACCGCGCAGAAGTGGAGCAGTTCCGCCTGCGCCAGCTCAACCTCGTGCGCGAAGTCTCCGCCCAGATCGCAAATGTCCTCGATCTCGATGAACTTGCGACGCGCATCACCAAACTTATCCAAAAAACATTCAATTTTTATTATGTGGCCATCTTTACGTTGAAACCAAATTTCAACGCGCTTCGATTCCGTTCCAGTGCGGTGGCGCCGCGTAAAGGCAGGAAGAAGGCATCCATCGCTCTTGAAGTGGAAGTGGGACAGGGTCTGATCGGTGAAGCCGCAAAAACTGGCCGCGAGATCGTCTGTGACAACGTCCAGGAAGACCCGCGCTATCGCTTCATAGACAGCCTGCCCGAAACCAAATCCGAGGTCGTCATCCCGCTCAAGATCGAAGACCGCGTGCTGGGTGTGTTGGATGTGCAAAGCAACCAGCCAAACGCCTTTCATCCCAACGACCTGCTCATCCTCCACGCCCTGGCGGATAATATTGCCCGCGCTGTGGATAGCGCCCGCCTCTACAGCGACCTGCGCCGCCGTGCCAATCAATTGACTCTCGTCTCCGAAGTTAGCAAGAGCGTTACCTCCACCCTTGATCTTTCCCGGATCATGCGTGATGCTGCAGCGTTGATCCATGACAAATTTGGCTATCCGTATGTCTCCCTCTTTACCGTACATCCCAACCGCCGCATCATCACCTATGAAGCGGGGAGCGGGAAACGCAGTAAAACGCTGGAGGGTTATTCGATTTCCCTCGATGACTCGCAAGGCATCATGCCCTGGGTTGCGCAAAACGGGCAGGCTGTGCTTGCCAATGATGTCTCGAAGGATGAACGGTATGTCCCTTCGCCGCTGCCCCCGAAAAATATACAATCCGAACTATGTGTGCCCTTGATCTTTAACGAGCGCATTGTGGGCTTGCTGGATATTCAATCTGACAAACTTAATGCCTTCACTGAAGATGACAGGGTTATGTTCGAAGCTGTGGCAGATACGATGGCGGCCGCCATCCGCAATGCAGACTTGTACCGCTCGGAGCAATGGCGGCGTCAAATCTCGGACAGTTTACGCGAAGTGGCGGGTCTGGTGTCGAGCAATGTCGGTGTGGATGAGGTGTTGGAAACCATCCTCTCCGAACTGGACCGCAACCTGCCCGTGGATATTTCTGCTGTCTGGCTGTTGCAGGATAACGAACTCTGCCTTTCTGCCGTGCGCGGGGTGGACGCAAACAAACTAGAAAGTATCTGTATTTCCAACCCTGAAACTGCCTATGCCATGGCAGAAGCCCTGATGGCAGATGTGCCCATCATCCGCCGACCCGATGACCCCATGTGGCCCTCCGGGCTGACGGCTGGTTATGGAGAAACGTACTCGTCCATTGCCGCGCCTTTGCGCGTTGGAGACCGCCCGCTGGGTGTGCTGACGCTGGCGCATCATACGTCGGGGCGCTACGGGCATGAAGCGCAAGCCATCACCACCACCTTTGCCAGTTACGCTGCCGTGGCGATCGAGAATGCCCGCCTGTATGATGCCGCGCAGGAACAGGCCTATGCTTCTGCCGCGCTGTTGCAGGTGGCGCAGGCTGTGGTCAGTTTGACAGACCTCGATGAGATCCTTAACTCGATCACCCGTATCATGCCGATCCTCGTCGGTGTGAAGCGCGTGGCGTTGTATCGTTGGGACGCCGAGCGCGAAGCCTTTTCCGCTTCGCAGGAATATGGTTTTTCCGAATCTGAAGAAGCGATCATGACCGAGAAGGAATTTCCGGCAGGGGTCTTTCCGCTGCTGGATCATGTGCGGGAGCAGAACACGCTGACCACGCATCCGCTTAAGGCTGGGACGAAGCCGAAAGCCTGGTTGAAGATCCAGCCTGGGGCGGAGAATGAAGCGGATGCGATGGATGCCGACCAGCTGCTGATCGCTGTCCCGCTGTCGATTAAGAGTGACTTCTTCGGCGTCATGCTCATTGAAGAGACCGAGAATGGACGCCGCTTCCGCTCGCGCCGCATCGAGATCATCACTGGTATCGCACAACAAGCCGCGTTGGCGATCCAGAATGACCTGCTGCAACTGGAGATGGTGGTGCGCGAACGCCTCGAAACGGAGGTTCAGCTTGCCCGCCAGATCCAGCAGACGTTCATCCCCGACACATTGCCTGCCCCGCCGAACTGGCATCTGGCGGCACGCTGGCGGACGGCGCGCCAGGTGGGCGGTGATTTTTACGATGTGATCGAATTGCCGAATAACAAACTCGGCATTTTCATCGCGGATGTGGCGGATAAGGGTATGCCCGCCGCGCTGTTCATGGCGCTGACGCGGACGCTGGTGCGCGCTGCCGTGATCGAAATGGATTCGCCCGCCACAGTGTTGAAGCGCGTGAATGACTTGTTACTGCCCGATACCCAGCAGGGCATGTTCGTGACTGCCGTGTATGGCGAGTTGGACCTGGGGCGCGGGACGTTCACGTATGTGAATGCGGGGCATAACCCGCCGTTCTGGGTTAAGGTTGGGGGTGAGATCGAAAAGCTTTCGCGCACTGCGGTGGCGCTGGGTGTGGTGGAAGACCCGAAGATATTCGAGCGGACGATCACGCTTTCGCCTGGCGAAACGCTGTTCCTCTATACCGACGGCTTGACCGAGGCGTTTTCTCCGCAGGGTGATCTGTTTGGCGACACGCGTGTGATGGATGCATTGCGCGCATCCTCTTCTGCAACCATTGAGGCGATACTGGTTGCGGTGGAGTCCTCTCTGGATGAATTTATAGACCCCATGCCGCTCGGTGATGACCTGACCATGCTGGCAATCAAAAAAGCGGTGGAGTAACCACCGCTTTTTTGATTCGTGCGATATGGCGCTATAACCCTCCCGCACTCCCCTGTAATGCCTGATAACTTTGGAATGCCAGAAGCGCAAATAGAAACGCCATGTAAATACTGCCGAGGAATAAAAACCCAACCAGCGCCATAAGCGCCCCTGCAACGACAGACACCCATAGTGAAATCCGCAAGCCGTTCCACGGGTCGCGCTGGATGAGGATGTTGCGGGTGACCTGTCCGCCATCGAGCGGGATGACAGGCACAAGGTTGATCAGTCCCCAAAAGATATTGACCCACAACAGCACCATGAAGAACGAATTCAGCGCCCCAAAATTTGCAGGCAGGAATACAATAGGGAATGGGATGAATCCCAAAATGGTATTTGGGGCGACTGTCCCGCCCATTGCAAGGGATAACACGACGATGAAGGCGGCAAAGAAAAAGCCTGCAAATGGTCCCGCCAGCGAGATCAGAATGTTCTGGTTGGGGGTAATGGCAACGCGCGCATAACCCAAGCCAAACGACACTGATTCAGGCACGGTCAACCCGCCTGCGAAATGCAGGATGATCTGCGAGTCCTGTCCGTAGCGGCGCATGGCGAGCGCATGTCCGAGTTCATGGATCAGCACAGAGATAAAGATGCCGACCACCCAGAACAAAATACCTGGCAAATTATTGGAACCAGCCCCAAAGATCAGGGCGATCACCCAAAACAGCGGATGCACACGCACGGGGATGCCCGCGACCGAAAAACGCAGGTCAAAGCGGGTTGGGGGAGGGATTTGAAAGAGGGACATGATTTTTCCTTTTATTTTATGGAGTGCAGACTTCAGTCTGCACGTTTGGCGGACTGAAGTCCGCACTCCGAGAATATTCGGAATGCAGACCTCAGTCTGCGCTTTAAAATTATTTTTGTATCGGCAGCGTGTAACCGCCGTCCAGCATGATTGTCTGCCCGACGATCATGGCAGCGGCGGGGGAGCATAAAAACGCCACGACCTCCGCCACTTCCTGCGGGGTGATGAGACGGCCGGCGGGGACCATCTCAACAAATTTTTGGATGACGTTCTCCCGCCCGCCCATGGACGCGAAGTGATTCAGCGCTTCTGTCTCGACCACGCCTGGTGACACCGCGTTGACATTCACTCCCTTTGAGATCAACTCCACGCCCAGGTAGCGCGTCAGGGATTCGAGCGCCGCCTTGCTTGCGCCAACCACTACATAATCAGGCAGCACGCGCACCGACCCCGCGCTCGAAATGCTGACGATCTTCCCGCCGCCGCGTTTTTCCATGAGCGGGACGGCGCGTTGGGCGGCAAATAACAAGGCGCGGGCGTTGATATTCATCGTCCAATCCCAGCCTTTGGGTTTTTGCTCCATGGCGGGGCGGTTGTAGCCCGAAGCCGCGTTGTGGATGAAAATATCCAGTCCCCCGAAACTGCTTTCCACTTCGTCGAAGAGGCGCGAGAGGTCATCGAGGTCGCCCACATCCGCTTTGACGAGCAATGCGCGCCGACCGAGTTTTTCCACCTCGCGCGCCGTCTCTTCGGCAGGTGCGCGGTTGCGGAAGAAGTTGACCACCACATCCGCGCCGTGTTGGGCGAAATGCAAGGCAATTGCTTTGCCAATTCCACGCCCCGAACCAGTGACGAGAGCAATCTTGTTTGAGAAAGAATGGGAGGACATATTGCGCGAGTATATCATGCAGGTAAAGGACGATGGACTGTGGAGTGGGATGGGTCTTTTCAATCAAAATACAAATTCAGATCCGAACAATCGAATCGATTGCCACAATTGGGACAACTGACCTTGCAGTTCTTCTCGTGCATCTCCGTCCCGCAGCGGTCACAGATCCAAATTGCGCTCCCGCCGCCGTCCTCGGCGGCGGGGATGGCGGCGGGAGCAGTATAGCGTTTTGCATTCCACTGGATTGGCTGGAATAGAGATGTATCGAATTTTCCAATTTTATCCTTCCCCAGTCGTTCCACTTCCTGCATTACTGTTTCTGCATCATTTCGAATCTTCTTCACGTTGATACCCCTGCATACGTCGCTCCAGCCCTGCATCCATTTCAAACTGCGCCCATAGACTTTTACCGCGCCATCATAATTCCCGCGTGTGATGTGCAGATAGGTCACCGCCACCTGTAAAATGCCGCGATACAGGTCGCGGATGTCGTTCGTCTCCTCTTTCCACGCAGTTTCCAACTCCTCATGCGCCTCGAAGAAATCTCCCGCATTGAATAACTCGATCCCTTCAATCGCCTTCGGATGCAACGCGCCGTTACAATCTTCCACTCGCCTTATCTCATTCATCACTTTTCACTTTTTACTTTCAATACCTACGGGAATAAATTAACGGCGGCGACGAAAAGCGCCGTCAGCCACAGCCAGCGGGAGAAGGTGATGCGTTCGTAAATTTTCAGAAAGATCGCAGTGATGGAAGAAACGTGCGAAGAGCATCGCCGCGCCCATGAAGAAATATTGCGCCAGCCTGAGGCGCCCGTTGCTGCGTTCCTCAAACTGGATATTGAGGATAATATCCAGTTTGGGGAGCATATGCGGATTAATTGCGGAAGTATATCATGGGGGTTTTGTTCAAATGGTACAATGCGCGTGTTCATTTCAAGGAGGATTTTTTGATAATCATCTCGCTCATTTTTAGTAGCATCGTCAGCGTTGGTTCGTTTGCATGGGGATTTTTTCAGGCAGATTTTGAAAACCTGACACGTTGGATGATCGCTTTTGGGTTGTTTTGGATGGTTGCTCAATGGCAAAAATGGCGTTGGGTTTCGTCCGTTTGGGTGGTGTGTGCGGTGTTGATCGCCATTGTCAGTTTGTGGTTCGATGTCATTTTTGGGTGGATGTTCAGCGGCGCGCTCTTCGCGCTCTTTGCCTGGGATCTGACCGAATTTTGGGAAAGGATTAAATTACTTCCTCCGCGCGAAGATGCAAAAGGAATGACCCGCCGCCATTTGATCCGCATTGGATTGCTTGCTGTGAGCGGATTGTTGATTGCGTTCATGTTTGGGTGGTTTTGATTTTGCAGGACAAGAAGATATTGAACACAAAGGGCGCAAAGTACACGAAGGTCAGTGATGAAAGATTTTCCTTTGTGCCCCTTAGTATTACAGCGCAAGGTTGCTCCCTGCGCCGTACCCATTCTGGGCACTTTCCCCGGCGCAGGCGTTTTCCAGCAACACGCCGCCGGGGATGTATGCCCAGATATGGGTATGTATGCCCAGATATGGGTACGGCGGCTTTGAGCCTGACTTTGCGCT
>JAUXWL010000679.1 GCA_030680155.1 Anaerolineales bacterium | reverse complement strand
ATTCACTTTATCGTTCTCGTGCTTCCATTGGACGAGGACTTGCTTGCTGGGATGGGATTCATCCCGCATGAGACGCAGCGCTTCGTGCGCAATCGTATGGATGTCGCGCCTCGTATACGACGGGAGATTTGCCAGCCGATCTCTGAGCATTTTCAACTCTGACGCATGGTTCGACGAGCTTGCGATCTCGTCGAGCATGTCCATGACCTGATTGCGCTCTTCTGTGATGGGAGAGAGGTATGCGTCCCATGCCGCTTTGCGGAATCCTTCTACAGCGTTGTAGTCTGCCTTTTCGAGAGCATCAAGCTCGGGCGCGGAAATGATGCGGTTGTCCGTCAGCCACTTGCGCATCTTTTTGAGTCCGTCAAATTCTTCTTCCCACTTGAGTCGCTCGGCGGATTTGTATCGCTCGTGACTGCCGCTTGTGGAATGTCCTTGCGGCTGGGTTACATCAATGACATGCACGAGCGCGGGGATGTGATATTCACGCGCGATCTCGGCGGCGCTGAGATAGGTTTCGATGAGCGCGGGATAATCCCAGGCGTAGACGGTGTAATGGTCGTATCCATTTTGCACTTTTTCAAACGGCAAATTTGGATTGCGTTCGAAGCCTTTGAGCAAGGTGCCGATATTTTCCTTGACCATCTGAAATTGATTGGGGACGGAGATGCCGTAGCCATCATCATAAATGGTGACGATGGCGGGCGCTTTCAACACGCCGATGGCATTGACCGATTCCCAAAACAGACCTTCCGCTGTGGAGGCATTGCCGATGGTGGCAAATGCAACTTCATTGCCATTGGTCGAAAAATCTTTTTGGTTGCCCAGTTCTTTGACATTACGATAAATGACCGATGCATACGCAAAGCCAACCGCGCGCGGCATTTGCGCGGCAGTGGGGGAGATGTCGGATGCAGTGTTGTAGAGTTGGGTTTGCGGACGCCACGAGCCGTTGGGGTACAAAACCCGCGTGGCGAAATGCGCGTTCATCTGACGTCCCGCGCTGGCGGGGTCGTAGGTGACATCGGCATGAGCGTACAACTGCGCAAAAAATTCCTGAATGCTCATCACACCAAGCATGAACATCCAGGTTTGGTCACGATAGTAGCCTGAACGCCAGTCACCTTTTTGAAAGGCTCTGGCGATGGCGAGTTGGGCGATCTCTTTTCCATCGCCGAAAATTCCGAACTTTGCCTTGCCGCTCAGCACTTCTCTTCTACCGATAAGTGAGGCT
>JAUXWL010000676.1 GCA_030680155.1 Anaerolineales bacterium | reverse complement strand
CTATAACAGACTGTTTACAAGAACTATTTTAATGAACCAGAATAAGCGGGGATTCGTGTCACTATTCTTGCGCGAATTCCCGGACGCTCACTGCTTTTCCCCGTGCTCTTGCAACGTCAGATTTTGAAATGAGAACTGCTGCGAAGGAGGTGCCTTTGACAACTGAGAGCGATATTGTACTATCATCGTTTGCTATAAAAACTGCCTTTGTCTTCCCCATCCCAGCTATCAGCAATGCTCGTCAGCCAGCGGTAACTCAACGAAGCGAATGAAATCATATCAAGGGTATTGTTTGTGCATTTCGTGGCATTTCGTGGTATCCGTGTGCTTGGTTAGTTCTTTTCTGTTGTTTCAACCTAACGCTGTTCGTGCCGACTCCAAGAATGATTTCTCCACGTCCTTGCAGGAACTGCTTCAGAAGCATAGACCAAAGGGAGCTCCTTTGTGATGATCCCGGCGGTCCACCGGAACGGCATCGGTGGCGAGAATGCAGCCTATTGTTCGCCTTCGATCAGGGCCACCAATTCGTCCGACGCGACGGTAGAGGAACTTGTCATCGGCATCGAATACATGGCTACGGCAGGTAAGTCATTGGCCGGTGGAACTGTTACGCCCTATGCCGATATCAAGATCAGGCGGCAGGATACGCAGTTCTTCTACCAGCTTGCCATTGCAGACTGTAAGGGACTCGAAGGGCAGGTGACGGTTGTACGTTGCGTCTACTCGACAGGCGAGGATTGCTCTGTCCATCTCTCGTGAAAACGTCGCCGAGATCGCCGTGGGCGGACGTACGCGATGGAAAAGCGAGAACGAGAACAACAATGCGCTCAAGCACGGCGGCTACCATTTCGAGCACAACTATGGCCATGGCAAGAACCCCCTCGCCTCGCTACTGGCCACCCTGATCCTGCTTGCCTTTGCTTTGCATTCCGTCCCCGATTGGATCGATTTGCGCTATCGATCCTTGCGCCAGAAGGGACTCGCCCGCATGGATTTCTTCTCCCATCTGCGAACTTTGCTCAACTACCAGTGCTTCTCCTCTTGGGACCCGTCCATGGCTTTTATGCGCAATCCCGGTCACGATGCCTCAGACGCCAAGCAGAAGTCATATTGAGAATTGCTGATGGTTCAGGCCATCGGTTTCGGCACAATTCCGTTGCTGCTAAAATCCTATTAATCTGGAAAGTTGCCATGTTAAGAGCAGTCCTGAGAGCGTCGGTGCACGACGGTGCTGCATGCTTATCCATTCGGCGGAGTTGATTGTCAATGCGGCTGATTAATTTCTTCCTCAGCCAAACCCAGACGTCGTTACGAACGCTGGGAATGATGGCTATCGTGGCTGGCGGCAGTAACGCGGCGCTGTTGTCCGTGGTAAACAGCGCCGCCGATCATATCAAGGACGGGGAAACGCGGATTGTTAGTGTCATATTGTTCCTGGTCCTCATCAGTGCCTACATTTACGCCCAGCGTTATGTTCTGGTTACCACCTCGGCCGAGGTTGAACGGCTTGTCCATAGCTATCGGGAAAAGCTGATTACCCAGCTAAAAATGTGCGAGTTACGCGAGGTTGAACACATCGGTCGCGGGCGAATATTTTCCGCCATCAGCACCGATACTCAGGTCATTTCCCAGTCGGCCACCGGCCTAGTGTATGGCGTTCAGGCGGCGGTTCTGATCGTTTGTACCGCCATCTATTTGGCGTCGATTTCGATGACGTCGTTTATCATTTCCAGCGTCTTTCTCAGCATTACAACGCGCATCTATATCAGAAAGATGCGGGATGTGTCTGGGCTGCTCCATGAAGCCTCCACCGAGGAGAATAAGCTCCACGATCTGGTCAGTGGCGTCCTTGATGGTTTCAAGGAAGTGAAACTGTCAAGTCAGCGAGCCGCGGTGGTGCTGGCAGATGTTGTGTCGATATCGGCTCGCACGGCGGTATATCGCACAGACGCGCAGAAGTCCTTGGTCATCAACTTCATATTCGCCCAGGCAGCCTTCATGATGTTGCTGGGGACGCTGGTATTTCTGACACCGATGTTTGGCGATACCTATTCGAGCACGGTCATGGGCTCGATGACGACAGTCATGTTTTTGATCGGACCGATTTCGGGAATCATTGGCTCCGTGCCTCTTGTGGCCGTCGCCAACGCCGCCGCAGAAAATTTGGAGAGCCTGGAGAAGTTGCTCAATGCCAGCACCCGGGAGCGAAATGGCGACGCATTGACGTTCGCTAGGACCGTAGCATCGCCGGCGCTGAGGAAAATAGAGCTGCGGCGCGTTTACTTTAAACATGATGCCAGTGGCGGCCAGTTTTCTGTCGGGCCGGTTGACGTGACTATCGGCGCCGGTGAGACGGTCTTCATCACCGGTGGCAACGGTTCGGGCAAGTCGACGCTGATCAAATTGATCACCGGGCTCTACCCGCCGCTTTCTGGTGAGCTGTTGGTGAACGACGTTCCGGTAACGACGGAAACAGCTCAAGCGCACCGGGATCGTTTCTGCGCGGTGTTCTCCGATTTTCATCTGTTCCGCAAGCTCTATGGCATACCCTTGCCTAACGCGCAAACAGCGGCTGCCTGGCTGGAAGAAATGGAACTTAGTGGAAAGACCGAGTTTCTCTCGGACGGCTATTCCACCATCGATCTTTCGACCGGGCAAAGGAAGCGACTGGCACTCCTCAACGCCTTGCTGGAGGATAAACCCATCATCGTTCTGGACGAGTGGGCTGCGGACCAGGACCCGCCCTTCCGGCGGAAGTTTTACGATGTATTGCTGCCGCGCTGGAAAGCAGAGGGAAAGACAATCATCGCCGTGACCCATGACGACCGGTATTTCCATATGGCCGATCGCCGTTTCCACCTGGAGGAAGGTCAACTGCGCGATCTGACGGAGATGCAGACGAATGGATGAATCCCCTGGTAATAGATTCGTTGTTTTCGTGCGGCGCCTATACGCGCGCGTGAGCCAGCGGCTTCATGCATATCGACATGAGTTGGCCATTTTCGCATTTATGTCGGCCGCTGCCTTTGTCTTCTTGCTGCCCAACATGTGGAACACCATTCCAGCTGGGCATCTCGGCGTGTTGTGGAAGCGATTTGAAGGGGGCACGGTCACCGATCGGGTATTTGTAGAAGGCACCTTGCTGATTCTTCCTTGGGATCGTCTGTACGTGTACGATGCGCGCCTGCAACAGGTGCAGGAGGAAGTTCAAGTGCTGGCCTCCGATGGCTTGCAAATTACTTTGACTCTGGCGTGGCGCTTTCATCTCAATCCGCAGACCGTGCCCATGCTCCACAAGTTCGTTGGGCCGAACTATGACGAAACCCTGGTGGCGCCAACGGTAGCTGCGCGCGCGCGCGATGTTGTCGCCGTCTATCGTCCGGAAGAGATTTACACCGAGAGTCGCTTGAAGATACAGAGTCAGGTACTGGAATCGGTACGCTACGATCTCTACAACAACTTCAATCCCGGCAGTAGTGAAAAATTCACCTGGATGATTATGGAGGACGTATTGATCAAGGCAATAACGTTACCACCTGGCGTACAAGAAGCGATTGTGCGCAAGAATGCTGCCTTTCATGAAATTGATGAATTTGCTTTCCGGGTGCAGAAGGAGGAGAAAGAGGCGGAAAGAAAGCGTATTGAAGCAGTGGGCATACGCAACTTCCAGGAAATAGTCAGCAACGGTATGTCGGACGCCTACCTTCGCTGGCGTGGCATAGAGGCCACACTCGATCTCGCGAAATCGCCAAACGCCAAAGTGGTGGTCATCGGCAACAACAAGAATGGACTTCCCCTTATCCTAAACATGGATTCGAAGGAAGGTGTTGAGCTATCCAGCGCTGCCACGGCAAAGCCGAAGCCCAAGACGGGGCCCAAATAAGGAACGTGTGAGGGAATGTGTGCCCAGGCTAGTCTAGCCTAGGCGACTGGCCGGGATTTCTCAAGCTCGGCGTGGAAAGGCTCCTGCATCTTCTTGGGGTCAAGCTCGTCGAAGCTACCCCCGGCTTCGAGGTGGGTGATGAAGACTTTTCCCAATGCAAAGGTGCCCGCCGTGGCGACGGCGGGCAATCCGGCGATGCCTAGCAAGGGACCCAAGACGGGCGTAAACTTGAACGCGTAGGCAAGGCTACCGAGCAGGCTGTTTTGCACCAGGTTCGCCATCAGTGTCGCAACCAGTGATTTTGCCGCCTGCTCCTTGAAGGGGACGCCATAGAGTTCGGCCAGTTTGGCCAGCATGCGTAGTTGCACGCCGATGATCAAAACCATGTCGATGCCCGGCAGCGGCAGAATGCCAGCGCCGGCCGACCAGGGAAGAAAGCTACCCACAAGCTTTAATGCCAGCGCTTCGCGACTGGTCACTGGCACCAAGGGAGGGGGGGCGAGCAAGGCTGGTGCAGGAGTCTCCGCCCCGGCGATGAACTGCTCGGGAGTCATCTCGATCTTCTTCGACCTGGGGGTAGCTGTTGGCGTTTTTCTTGTGCGCGTGATCGTCATGTCGTCCTCCCCCAGATTGAGTTCAATCGCCGTAGATGGCAAGCATCAATGTCGCTAGCTCGGCGACTGCTTTCCGGTTACAGGGCTTGTACTCGGTCACACTCTGACCGCGCCCAAAGGCGCTGCTATATATCGCGCGATTGCCGAGTGAACCGGTGACAAGTTTGATGGTCTCGTATTCCTGAATCGCCGCAATGGTATCTTCATTGTCCCGGCCCGCTGGCTTTGCTCGGTTCAGTACCGCGAGGACGCGAAAATCGTGGAGACTGCGTGCTTCCTCGACCAGTTCAAGAATATCCTCGATGGCCCAGACCTCGACCGATTCGGGCCCAATCGGCAGTAGCAGTGTGTCGGTTACGGTCAAGGCTGCGCGCAGCGCGTTCGAGTCTTTGCCGCCAACATCGATCACGATGTCTTTATATTTCGTCTTGAGTAGTTTGACCTGATGGCGTAATGCCTTGGCGTCATCGAGCACAATGCATGGCACCGGGGGCGCTAGCCCGGCGTCACCGCGGATGCCGATAGCCTTGCTGATACTGGATTGCTTCGGGTCACCATCGATCAAAAGCGTGTCCACGCCAGCCAACAGCCGCTCGATGGCGATATTGAGCGCCAACGTGCTTTTTCCAACACCGCCTTTGGTATGGCCAAGTGTGAGGATCATATGCTGATTGTAATCTAGATATGGATAGGCGATCGATATCCAGCAATTCTCAATTTGAAATCAGGTTGAAGTATGGGTGGATGTGACTGGGTGATGGGGGGGGCGTCTAGCCGGTGTCGGGCGGCTCAGGGTCGGGATCGGGGCGTTTGATCATGAATTGCATCAGATGATCCCAATCATTGAACGGCAAGTAGTGGATCAAGGCGCGCAAATGCTCGAAGAATGTCCGTCGAGACGGCAGCGAG
>JAUXWL010000670.1 GCA_030680155.1 Anaerolineales bacterium | reverse complement strand
GATTTTGACCTTTCCTCGACGGAATCGGCAAGAGTACCATCTGGCGCAGGGGCAATCCTAAAAAAGCCTTGCGGCCTTGCGTCTTTGCGTTAAGGTTTGGCATCTTTGCCTTCTACACAATTTTAGATTTGGAATTGCTGTCCAGAATGGAACGGAACACCTATGAATATTCGCGCAAACTGGGTTGATTATGGCAAAGGGATCGGGATTATTTTGGTGGTGTATGCCCACCTGTTGAGCAGCGCCTATCATGGGGGGATTCAAGTCCCCGAATATTTTTTCAAACTATCAGACAGCATCGTTTACAGTTTTCACATGCCGCTCTTTTTCTTTCTTTCAGGGCTTTTTGTGGAAGGCAGCCTGAACAAACGCGGTGTGAAGAATTACCTGAAAGATAAATTCCTGCGGATCTTTTATCCCTACATCGTCTGGTCCATCCTGCAAGTGAGCGTGGAGGTCATGTTCTCGGGTCAAACGCAGAACGGCGCGACGATCTCCGACCTGTTCGCCGTCATCCATCAACCATGGGGACAGTTTTGGTTTTTATATGCGCTGCTGCTTATGCATATCGTCTATGCGATACTCAGTTATCTGGGCAAATACGCCAAAGTAATGGCATTACTTGTCGCTGCATTATTGTTCCTTAATTGGCTGCCTATTGGCGCGTTTGGTATTTTCGGGTTTAGCGCCCATTTTATTTTCTTCACAGGCGGCATCATTTTCAGGGAACAATTCATGAAAGCTGAAAAATACGCCGTGCCGCTCTGGAGCATACTCCTGCTCGCCGCCGTACTGATTGGCTCGGGATATTACCTTTTCAGCAATCTGATTTCTCCGATACGGCTGGTCAGCAGTCCCTACCTGTATCATTTTTTGACTCTATCCATTCTTGGAATTATCACCTGCTCCCTGGCAGCCCACTATCTGGCAAGGCATAATCTTGCCCCGTTCCTTCAAACTCTTGGAGAATATTCACTGCAAATCTACCTTGTCCACATGCTGGCGGGAGTTGGCATTCGGATGGCGCTTTTGACGATCTTTGGGGTGGAAAACTGGGTGATCCATATCATCGTTGGTACGACGTTCGCGCTGGTTTCGCCGATTGTATTGCAGAAAATATCAGACAGATTGAATTTCCCCTACCTGTTTGAATTGAAAAAGCGGGAAGCTTAAACGAAGAGCGGGATGACTGAAGTCATCCCGCTCTTCGTAAAAATTTACATCCTTATTTCAAAACCGCCGTACTTGCCAGCAGGAAGAGGAATTGAGGGACAAGGCTGACAACAACCGTCACAATGGCGGTAAAGGTGGTGGTAAAGCCAAGCCACGCTTCACGCTCAACGACAGGGTCGCCTTCCTTCATGTACATATTGACCACAACGCGCAGGTAGTAATAAGCGGAGATGAGCGAAGTCACCACGCCGATAATGGCGAGACCGGGGAAACCGCCCGCCAGCGCTGAGCGGAAGAGGTAGAACTTGCCCACCATGCCAAGCGTCGGGGGGAAGCCGATGAAGGAGAGCATGAAGATGGTCATGGCAATGGCGAGGGCGGGATATTTCTTCGCCAGGCCTGCGTAGTCGGAAATCTCAAGTCCCTTGCCTTCGGCAGTTTCAAGCGCGATGACAACACCCCAGGAACCGAAGTTGGTCACAGCGTAGGCGGCGAGGTAGAACAAGCCCGCGGCAATCGCAGTGGGAGCGATTTCGCTGTTGCCATAGGGGACGAATGCCATGAGGATATACCCCGCGTGTGCAATCGCGGAATAGGCAAACAGGCGTTTGATATTGGTCTGCGAAATCGCGGACAAGTTACCGACGATCATCGTCAATGCGGAGAGCGCCCAGAGAATGTCAGTCAGGTCGGCGGAGAGGGCGGGGAAGGCAGTGGCAAACACGCGGAACAACGCCACGAAGCCTGCGATCTTTGCGCCTGCCGCCATAAAAGCGGTAACGGCTGTCGGTGCGCCCTGATAGACATCGGGAGTCCACATGTGGAAGGGAACCGCTGCGACCTTGAAGCCGAATCCGACCAGGAGGAGAGCCGCGCCGATGGTTAGGAGCAGGCTCGAGGTCCCGCTGGAGGCGGCGAAAAAGATATCTGCGAGATTGGTGGAACCTGTCGCCCCAAAGATCAAGGCAGTCCCGTAGACGACGAATCCGCTGGCGAATGCGCCGAGCAGGAAGTATTTGACGCCCGCTTCCTCTGCATCACGTTTGCGGGAGATGGCGGCGAGGACGTAGAGCGGGATGGAGAGCAGTTCGAGCGCGAGGAAGACGATGATGAGGTCGGTGGCTTGCGCCATGAGCATCATGCCGCTGACACTGAAGAGCATGAGGGTGTAGTATTCGCTGCGGTTGATGCCCATGCGATTGTTATAGCCATAGGAGAGGGCGATGCCGAGCAAGCCGCTGGCGAGCAGGAGGATGTTGGCGAAGGTGGAGAAGCCATCCAACACGACCATGCTGTTGAAACCACGGCTGGCAAGCCCAACCTGGGTGACGGAATATGTCAACGCTCCCACCAAACCCAACGCGGCGAGGACTGCGGTGATGCCTTTGCGGTCCTTCGGGATGAAGAGATCCACCAGCAAAAGCAGACACGCCCAGACGGTGACGATGAGGAAGGGCATTAAGGTGTAGAAGTCTATAAATTGAGGTTGCGTCATGAACGCTCCAAAATCTGACGATGGACGATAGACAACGGACAATGGTCAGCGGTCTATCGTCAATGGTCCGTTATAAAGGCAGCGCGGAGAGCAATTTCTCCACCGCAGGGGCGAGGATGTCGAAGAACGGTTTGGGATACAGTCCGATCCAGAACATGAAGATGACCAGGGGAACGACCGTGGCGATCTCGCGCCAGTTGAGGTCTTTGAGTTCGTGGTGATGAGTGATCTCGCCCGCGGGACCGAGGAAAACCTTTTGGAACATGTATAGGATATAAACTGCCGCCATGATGACGCCGATGGCAGAGATGCCCGCATACCACGGAGAGCCAATCGCTTCAGAACCGAATGCGCCGAGCAGGATGGTGAACTCGCCCACGAAGCCGTTGAGACCGGGCAAGCCCATCGAGGAGAGCGAGGCAATCAGCATGAGTGTGCCGAAGATCGGGGTGATCTTCCACAAACCGCCGTAGACTTTGATCTCGCGGGTGTGGGTCTGTTCGTAGATCATACCGATGAGGAGGAACAACGCTCCCGTGCTTAAGCCGTGGTTGACCATCTGCAAGATGGCGCCGGCCACGCCTTCGGCATTGAGCGCGAACAAACCGAGCATGACAAAGCCAAGGTGGCTCACGGAGGAATAGGCGACCAGTTTTTTCACATCCGCCTGGGCGAAGGAAACCGCCGCGCCGTAAATGATACCGATGGTCGCGAAGAGCGCGATCCACGGGGCAGCCTGAATGGCGGCGTTCGGGAAGAGCGGGATATTGAAACGCAGGAAGCCGTAGGTACCCATCTTCAGCAGGACGCCCGCCAGGATGACAGAACCCGCGGTGGGCGCTTCCACGTGGGCATCGGGCAGCCACGAGTGCAGGGGCCACATCGGAACCTTGATGGCAAATGCGGCAGTGAACGCGAGGAAGAGGAACATCTGAACACCAGCGGTGATCGCGCCTGTGGCGTACAGGTCAGGCAGGCGGACGAGCATGGTGGGGATATTGAAGGTATCCGTTTTGATGCCAAGGAAGAGAATGGCCAGCAGCATCAGGATGGAACCCGCCATGGTATAGAGGAAGAACTTGATCGCGGCGTACACGCGGCGCGGTCCGCCCCAGATACCGATCAGGAAATACATTGGGACGAGGGTGAATTCCCAAAAGATGTAGAACATAAACAGGTCTTGCGCGAGGAACACGCCCGTCATGCCGACTTCCAGCAGGAGGAAGAAGATCATGAAGTCCTTGACGCGGTCTTCCACTGCGGTCCATGTGGAGAGGATGGAGATCGGCGTCAGGAAAGCGGTGAGCATGACAAGCAGAATGCTCAAGCCATCCACAGCAAGATAGTAGTAGATGTTCCAGCCCGCCACCTGAATCCACGGGTACTTGGCCTCCAGTTGCAGGTCGGGGTTCGATGCGTTGAACATCGAGAAGACCCACAAGGAAACGCCAAATGTGAGCAGGGAGGTGACCATCGCGACCCAGCGGATGGCGCTCTTCTGTTCGGAGTTCATGAACAGAATCACGATCACGCCCAGGATCGGGAAGAAGGTCAGGAGTGTAAGAGGTTGCAAAAGAAATTCCATGTTCTATCCTCGTTGCCCTCATCCCCTACCCTTCTCCCGGAGGGAGAAGGGAGTTCCCTCTCCCTTTGGGAGAGGGTTAGGGTGAGGGAAATTTTTCTATTTCAAAATCAAATAGCCCAAAATCAAAACCACGCCCAATAAAACCGAGAGCGCGTACGAACGCACAAATCCATTTTGAACTTTACGCACATTATCGGAAACCCATTGGGTCGCCGTGCCAAGCCAGTTGGCAAAGGCATCGATACCGCGCTGGTCGGCGTAGTGGTCGAGCGCGATGCTGCTGACCCAGTTATAAGTCCCAGCAATGACCGTATCATGCACAAAGTCATGCCAGAAGCGCCAGTCGATCACATCCGCCACAAATTGCGAAATCTTTTTGAACGGAGTAATGATGAGCACGCCGTAGCCTTCATCCACAAACCATTTATTTTCCATGCCTGTGAAGACGAAACCGAGCGGCTTCTTGAGCGGGTCAATCTGCCCAGACTTCAGCGGATTACGTCCGTAGAGCAGCCAGGAAATTAGGATGGCAAGCAGCGCCAATATTGTGGAGATGCCCGCAACACCCAAGTCAAGTGGAAGCGCTTCAATTTCACCGAGCGTATATTCCAGCCAGTGACCGAGTTGATGAAAACCCTTGAAGGGCAGATTCAACGCGCCTCCGACTACGCTCAAAACTGCCAGCGCCATCAGCGGCACGGTCATCACCTTGGGGCTTTCTTCCGCGTGTTTCGCCGCGTCCGTGCGGGCTGTGCCGAAGAAGACCATCCAAATCTGACGTCCCATATAGAAGGCAGTGAAGAAAGCGGCGATGCTCAACTGCCAGTAAACGCTGGGGTAATGGAGTTTTGCGTCGAGCAAAATTTCATCCTTCGACCAGAAACCCGCGAACGGGAAGATTCCAGCCAACGCCAACGTGCCGATCATGTACAGCCAGAAGGTGACAGGCATGGTCTTGCGGATGCCGCCCATGTTGCGCATATCACCGGGGTCGAACACTTCTTCATGCCCTTCATGAGCGTGAGAATCATGATCTCTTTCCTCTTTCTTCTTTCCTCTTGCTTTTGGCTTTTCATCATGATAAGCGTGATGCGCATGGGCATGATGTCCGCGTTCGAGACCGAGGATGACCGAACCAGCAGAAAGGAACAACAGAGCTTTGAAGAAGGCATGGGTAATCAGGTGGAACATCCCCGCCGCGTATGCGCCCATGCCCACTGCGGCGACCATGAAGCCAAGCTGGGAAATGGTGGAGTAGGCAAGGACTTTCTTGATGTCGTATTGGCCAACCGCAATCGTCGCGGCAAACAGCGCTGTCCCAGCGCCGACCATGGCAACCACGTATTGCGCTTGAGGAACCAGCGTATAGATCGGAGCCGAGCGGGTTACGAGATACACGCCCGCCGTCACCATCGTTGCGGCATGGATGAGCGCGGAAACGGGTGTCGGACCTGCCATCGCGTCTGGCAGCCAGATGTAGAGCGGAATTTGCGCGGATTTGCCTGCCACGCCGATCAGCATGAAGAGGGTAATCGCCACGATCACCCACGGAGCGGATTCGGCAATGGCGGGCGCGGCGGCGAAGACTTCGTCAAATTGGAAGGAGCCGAGATACCAGAACATCAAAAAACCCGCGATGAGGAAACCGAAGTCGCCCACGCGGTTGGTGATGAAGGCTTTCTTGGCGGCGTCCGAGTTTGCCCAGGAGGGGCGGGCAAGCGTATCCATCTCGAACCAGAAGCCGATCAGCAGGAAGGAGCAAAGCCCCACGCCTTCCCAACCGACGAAGAGCATTAAGTAGGAGTCGCCTGAGACGAGGATCATCATCGCAGCGATGAACAGGTTCAAGAAGATGAAGAAGCGGGCGAAGCGTCCCTCCTGTTGCTTGAAGCGCACATCCTCGTGCATGTATCCAATGGCGTAGATGTGGATGAGTGTGCCCACACCCGAAACGACCAGCATCATGGTGGTCGAGAGCGAGTCGACGCGGAAAGTCCAGTCGAGTTTGAGGTTGCCGATGTGGATCCATTCGGCGAACGGCACGCTGACGGCGAGACCGTGATTGGCTGACACCGAATATGCCAGCAACACAGAGACGACGAATGCCGCGCCCGACGCCAGGCTTGCCACTGTGCCAACCATCCGTTCGCTAAACTGCCGCCCAAAGACGGCGTTGATCAGCAAGCCGATGACAGGCGCAAAGACCAGCCAGGGAGCCAGGGAGTAAAAGCCTGTATTTACAGTTTCGCTTAAGTGCATAACATTCTCCGTAATTCGTGATGCGTGTTTTACGATTTGCGCATTACGTTTTACTTTTATCCCTTCAAGGAGTTCAGATCATCAACGTTGATGTTCTTGCGGGATTTGAAGATTTCCACGATCAGGGCGAGACCCACCGCCACTTCCGCCGCCGCGACTGCGATGACGAAGAAGACAAAGATCTGCCCGCTGAAAGTTTCGTAGACGCTGGCAAACGCCACGAAGGCAAGGTTTGCCGCGTTAAGCATCAATTCGATGGACATGAAAACGATGAGCGGATTGCGGCGGACCAGCACGCCGAGCGCGCCGATGATGAAAAGGATCGCAGACAAGGCGATGTAATAATCAACAGGGACCATTAGTTTCCTCCTCTCCCCTGACGGGTCAGGACGATGGCGCCGATCATGGCAACCAGCAGAAGAATGGACGTCACCTCGAATGGCAGCAGGTATTGGTTGAACAGGGTCATTGCCATTTCACGCAGGCTATCCATGGAGTTCAGGGATACGTCTGGAGCGGTGATGACGGCGTCTGAGCGGGCGCGGGCGAACAGGATGTACAGCGCTTCAACTGCAAGGATGAGGGAGAGCAGCGCCGCCAAAGGCTTCTGCCAGGGAAGGACGCTGCCAGGCGCCAGACTTTCCGCGCCGAGGAGCATGATCACGAACAGGAAGAGCACCATGATCGCGCCTGCGTAGACTGTGATCTGCGCCATGGCAATGAAGGGCGCGCCCAACAAGAGGTAGAACACCGCCACGGTGA
>JAUXWL010000664.1 GCA_030680155.1 Anaerolineales bacterium | reverse complement strand
AAGACAGACATTTGTCCTCATGCGTGATTCGTACTGCGTAATGCGTAACGAGCAATTTACGTATCACGCAGTACGCATTATTCAATAGCGTCGGTGGATTTGATCACCCGCATCCCCGCCGCTGCAAAGCGGACATACGCCTCATTCGCCGCCTCGGTATGATCCACCACCCCGGGCACCACCACCGCCGCCGAACAGTCGTCGAGCAGATGGACCTTCTTCGCCAGTTCAGGTTCAGTCTCAAGGATATCGTCGAGCAGGTCTTGAACCGTCCACGCTACACAGTGACTCTTTGCCTGCCCGGCGATGTACAGCTTGTCCACTTCTTGAAGATGCCGGATGAATTTTGGGTTACGTGTGCCAAGCGTCTCGCCCATCGGACCTGTCCGCACTTCGGGACCAATGACCGAATAGTTTTCGGTGAACGGCTTATCCCCCTTGATCTCATACTCCGGCGGGGATGTCCGCGCGATGGAGTGGAAGAAGATGGCTTCGTCCAACGCGGAGACGAGCGCGTGACCGATGCCGCCCAGCATGGCATGATAGGGCCAGATGGTCAGCGCGTATTTGGCTTTCTTTTGCAACGACTCGGCATAATGGATAATCATCTGCTGGCCGTATTCAGGTGCGATGCCAAAATGCGGGGCAAGGTCGGGGTTGAACATCCATTTGTTTTCGCGCAAATCGGCGACATGAATATCGCTGAACGGGGCGGGGTGACTGCCTTCTGAATTCACAAAGAAGATGGGATGAAATATCTGATGCGCGGAGTGCGTGTCCATGGTGGCGGTGATGTGGGTGAGTTTATCAATGTTGCGATAGATGAACTCACACAAGCGGATGTTGTCCTCGACTGCGCCCAGTCCACTGCGCCCGCCGACGAATAACTCGTAGCCGGGGATACAGAACGTATTTTGCGCGTCCACCACCCAAAGGGAGATTCTCTCTCTCGAAACAGAGGCAGGTTTGAGGTCGTGTTGAAGCGCATAGGCTTTCGCGTCTTCGGCGCGGGCGGCGTAGTCCACTTTCCATACGTCGCCTACGCGGGCAGGGTCAAAAAAAGAAGGGATGGGAGTTGTCATGGTTCAGTCGATCAGGTTGGGCGCAGGTTGGTTGGGTAGTTTTTCTTTCTTCTTGCGGATGAGAATGGGCGGGATAATAAGAGCCAGCACGCCGCCGGGAACGCATAGCGGCAAAAGACAGGCGAGGAAGGAAGCGGCCATCACCGCAACGATGGCTGTGCCTGTGACATCTTTTATGACGTTGCCGCTTGAGTCAACACACTCCACGAACGGCGTAGATTCACCGGGGCCTGAATAACTATAGCGTTCTTCACGGTATTGTAGTTCGGCGCTATCGGTGCAAAGAATGGGAGCAAGGAATTTGAAAGTTGGCTCGGGGTAGGCTGCGATGGAGATGCCGCCCACTCCGCCGAAGGAGACTAACGCAATAAAACTTGAGACAACGCAGACGATTACCAACGCGATGATCTGACCAGCGACAACACCACCAAAACGGTTTTTCATGGTTCTCTCCTCTTTCCTCAATACTCGTTACTTCTCACCGAATATTTACGGAGTGCGGACTTTAGTCCGCAATGACAAGGCAGACTAAAGTCTGCACTCCGATTTTTCGGATAGAAACTTATTACTTTTATTACTTCTTCTTCCCCACCTTGTTTCCTTTTGCGATTCTGCGATACGGCGGCATGTTGATCACCAAGACCTGACACTTGGTCGGGTCGAGCAATTTATTCCATAAATTCGGGTAACTGAGCGCAAAGGATTCGGGGCGCAGCGTGGAGGTGATGACCGTTGGCAAATGCGCATTGTAGCGATAATTCAGCACGCTGTACAACTTATCCTCCGCCCATGCGGAACCTGCGCCGCTGTCTTTGAGATCGTCCAGAATCAACAACGGCGTAGTGCGGATCTCATGGAAGCGGCGGTCAAACGAGACATCCGAACTGGGGCGGAAAGTCTGGCGCAGATAATCGAGCAGGGCGGTCACTTCCACAAGCAGGGCTTGTCCGCCCAAGCCGATGCGATAGTTGCCGATTGCGGCGGCGAGGTGGGTTTTTCCGCAAAATGAATCGCCCAGGAACACCAGCCAGCCATCGGGGCTTTCCGCAAAACCGACTGCCGCATTATGCGCTTCGTGCAGGGTTTTGACGTCATCCTTTGTGACCTTGATGCGTGAGATTTCCTTGCTCTTGACCTTGTTTCCAAACCGATCCGCTTTCTCGACGGTGGTCGTAGTCACCGCTTCAGCGCCGACTTCATCATCACGCGTTTGGAAGGTCTTGAAGGTCATCACCTTCATTTCAGGCAGGGCCAGCATGGAGATGCCCGGGTTGCTGGTCTCTTCAGGGCGGCGGAAATCAGGGGCGCTGATCTTGAGATGTTTCACGAATTCTTCATCCTGCAAACGCGAGCGGATGCGCCCTTCGATCTCATCCAACATTAAATTGGTGGTGATGACGGTCGGCAGTTTGTTGATGTACCGATAATTAATGATCTGGAATAATTTTTCCTGCGCCCACGGGGTTGCATTCTGCGTGCCAAAGTCATCGAGGATCAACAGCGCCGAATTGCGGATCTCTTCAAAGCGCTGTTCGAAGGTTGTTTCAGGATCGCCATAGGCAAAGCGCAGTGAATCAAGCAGGTCGGGCACGGTGATAAATAACGTCGGCGTGCCCATGTTCACGGAAAAATTTGCAATCGCAGCCGCAAGATGGGTCTTGCCGCAGCCGTAACCGCCCTCAAACAAAAGCCAGCCTGTTGGCACACGCGCAAACTCTTCGCACTTCTCGAATGCCGCGCGCAAATTCTCG
>JAUXWL010000655.1 GCA_030680155.1 Anaerolineales bacterium | reverse complement strand
GGGACTGTTTTGCCTTCGGTGTGCATGCAAAACATGTCAGGCAATTTGCTCCCTGCGCCGTACCCATTCTGGGCACTTTACCCATTCTGGGCACTTTCCCCGGCGCAGGGTTTCCCTCGCAAAACGCCGCCGAGGATGTATGCCCAGATATGGGTATGTATGCCCAGATATGGGTACGGCGGCTTGAGCGACTGCCGCTGACAACCTTTGCATGCACACTGCCTTCGGCTGGAACGACTCTTTTATGGGTGGAGTTGTATAATGCCCACGGGTCATATCATGCCCGCAGGGTACAAATTGGGCTTATCCCCTTCTGAAAAAGCGCAATTTGTGACCGCGTTGGGTATAACGATCTAAATCGAAAGATTTTCCAGGAAGTCTTTGACAATTCCATCGTATCGAATGACTTGATAACTCTGGGGGAAATTTGTGAACTCGTTATTCCACTGACGGCCATCAGCCACTCCAGCATGGATCATGACCAACGGCAATCCCCAGCGTCAGGCGCTGGCATGCTTTGAAGCTGCTGTTGTATCGAGGCCCTTATTTTTGCACGACTTCATTAAATGCAGCTGGTGGCAACTTGCAACTAAATTTTGCCTGCCTTGCTTTCCAATCAAGGCTTTTCACTTGGTCGGATAAAACTGCACCACCTATTTCTAAACCGTCTGGAACTTTGACTTCAAAAGGATATCCTTTGACTTGACTTGTAATAGGGCAAAGGATGGCTAAACCGACTTTTCTGTTATAGCCTTTGGAGACAATACAAACGCTGGTCTATAGCCAGCTTGTTCGTGCCCTGCTTGTGGATTGAACATAATCCAAATGATGTCGCCGCTGTCTGGTATTCGTAAAGCGAGGCTGTTGCCCCATTTTTGAACTTTTGTGAGCATAAGAGTATCTCCTTTCGGTGTCTACAAAAAAATACACCTTTTCACTCAATTAATCAAGTTCTTTTTTCTCTACCGTACACGCAAACCCTAAAGGTCTCCTTTTCCTTCGCAGATTCTCGATTCGCCGAAAAGACCTTTAGAGAGCGTTTCTTAAGTCAGACCCTAAAGGTTTTTGCCGCAAAACAGAACCATAATTTTCAAAAAAGTTCTCACAAAACGGCGTTTTCGGTACTCAGGGAAACCTTTAGGGTCTTTGCCTACGAGTTAAGAAACAGTCTCTTAGGGTTTCTTTGCGAGGAAAATGTACGGTAAAGAAGTTCTTTTCTCGTTGTGCAAGGGTCATGCCAATGGTTCGCGTAAGCCCCGCACGCTCTCTGCGGGGTACTGGCGCTGGGGCGGGCACTTCGACACGGTGAGCGAAAGACGAACCGTCCGCACAAGCGTGGATTTTGCCTGGGAGCAGAAAAAACTCGAAGCCATGCGTACGCGAAATGCTTGCCGTAGGCGCCGCCAAACCCTTGACACTGCTGTTTATCGGTAGCCCGCATTCATTTTATCTTCACTCATCATGTTAAAAAACAATTCCACCGCCTTTGGGTCAAAGTGTGTTCCAGAAAGTGATTTGATGTGTTCGATCACTTTCTCTTTTGACCAACTTTGACGATACGGGCGGTCGGAGCGGAGGGCGTCCCATACATCCACAACCGCGAAGAGACGCGCCGCCAGTGGAATTTGCTCGCCTTTCAGCCCGCGTGGATAACCACTCCCATCCCATTTTTCGTGGTGACAGTATGGAATGTCCAGCGCGGGGCGTAAGTATGCAATCGGCGAGAGTAATTCAAAGGCAAATGTGAGGTGCTTACGCATGGCAACCCATTCTTCGTCTGTTAGTTTGTCTGGCTTGAGAAGAATGTGGTCTGGTACGCCCATCTTTCCAATGTCATGCAAGAGTGCGCCGCGCCGCACGTGTACCAACTCTTCTTCGGTAATTCCCGCCGCGCGTGCAAGCGTCATGGTTATTTCGGTCACGCGTTGGGTATGACCTTCGGTTTCCTTGTCGCGTAAATCCAGCGCATGTGACCAGCCTTCAATGGTGGAATCATAAGCATTGAACAATTCTGTATTGGAGTGTTGCAAATCGGTGAAGAGACTGGCGCTATCCACGGCAACCGCAGTTTGTCCAGCCAGAATCTCAAGAAAATCCAGCCAATTCTGGTCAGGTGTAAACGGTGTGCGATGAAAGACTTCCAGAACGCCCTTAACTTGACCTTTGGCAATCAGAGGCGCGCCAAAATAAGTGACAAGCCCTTCATCAGCAATAAGCGGCGTATGGATAAATTCAGCAGTGTTCTCGATTAAATTGGGACTGCTCATCGTTTTGCGTTCCAACGCGGCTCGCCCGCCATATCCCTCACCTAGACGCAGGCGTGAACGTTCGATGGCTTTACTGCGAAAGCCAAGCCCTGCGGCGAATTCTAATATTTGGGTATGTGGGTTTAAAAGCAAAACAGTGGCGGCATCCACGTTTAACTCGGTCTTGGTCTGCTCAAGTACGACGCGCAAAATCAGGTTCAAGTCGAGGCTGCCGGTGATAGCCAGGTCAATTTTATGCAGGGCGGCGATATGGTCGTACTGTTGCTGCAGGGCTTCCGTGCGCTTGCGCACTTTTTCTTCCAGAGCCTGATTTTGGTTTTTCTGTTGTAAGTGAAGATAGCGCGTTTCGAGCAAATTATTAACGCGCAGTGCGACTTCGGTCAGGTCGAACGGCTTGGTGAGAAAATCTTTTGCCCCACCGCTCAGAGCGCGCCGCTTCGTTTCTGCAGAGAAGTCGGCGGTGAGCACAAGGATCGGCAGATAGGAATCGGGCGGCGTGAGAGACCGCAACTCCTCCATCACTTGAAAGCCGTCGAGGTGCGGCATCATCAAGTCGAGCAGAATCAGGTCGGGTTGAAATTCGCCGAACAGGGTGACGACTTGTCGTGAATCGCTCGTGCTTTTGAGATCGGTATAGCCGGTCTTTTCCAGCAATCCGACCAACAGGTCAATGTTGGCTTCCTGATCATCTACGATCAGGATGTGGGCATTCTTCAAAGTCTTGTCCAGCATTGGTTTCTCCTCACGATTTTTCCAAGAGTTATACCCAGCGCGGTCACAAATTGCGCTTTTTTCAGAAGGGGATAAGCGCAATTTGTACCCTGCGGGCATGATATGACCGTGGGCATTATATTTACTTTTCTCAGCGTGCCTTCAGCATTTTGTCTATCAACATTAAAAACTTTTTTACGTCGAGCGGTTTGGTCAGATAGTCCTGCGCGCCGGCGTTCATCAGTTGTTTGATCTGGTGCGTGGTGGCATCGGCGCTGATGACGACCACCGGAATGGCTTGTGTTTTGGGTTCAGCCCGCAGCAGGCGCAACACATCTTCACCCTGAATGTCGGGCAGGTTGAGGTCGAGCAGAATTAGGTCGGGGATGTGTTCGCGTGCCAGCTCCCAGCCCAGGCTTCCCTGCATGGCGGTGATGAGTTTGATCTGCGGGCGCTTGGCGAAGATTTGCTCGACCAGTTGCAGGTTGGGCAGGTTGTCTTCGATGTACAGAACCGTGCCGGTTTTTGCAGAGTCCGCTGCCAGCGCCCTCAGCGCGCCCGTTTGCTTCTTGTTCGTCTTCGGGTCTTCGGCTGCGGGCAGTTCCACCGAGAACGAGCTGCCTTGTCCAAGCACACTATCCACACTCAATGTCCCGCCCATCGCTTCGATCAGCTTCTTGGTAATTGCCAAACCCAAACCAGTGCCTTCGGTTTCCGTCCGTTCGGCGCCGATACGCTCGAAGGGGTTGAACAACCGCGTCAGGTTTTCTGCGGCGATGCCCAACCCGGTATCGGAGACGGAAATGCGATTTGCCGAATGCGGATTGTGGAATGATGACTGGGAGTCCATCTCTGTAATCCGCGTTCCTTCGGCTTCGCTCAGGACAGGTCTACAATCTACAATCACCGAGCCGCCTTCGCGATTGTATTTGACCGCATTGCCGAGCAGGTTGAGCAGGACTTGTTTAAGCCGCTGATGGTCGGCGGTGACAAACAGGTCGTTGGTCGGGGAGTCCGTCAGTTCCAGCGTCAGGCGGCGCGCCTCCGCCAGCGGGCGCATGCTGTCCAGCGTTTCCAGAATTACGCCGCGCAGTTGTACCGGCTCGGGCGAAAGGGCAAGATGACCGGACTCGATGCGGCTGATATCGAGCACTTCGTTGATCATGTCGAGCAGATGCCTGCCCGATTTGAGCATGTGCTTGACGCCTTTTTCGGATACTGGATCGAGATCATTCATTCCCAGCAGTTGCGCAAAGCCGAGGATGGAATTGAGCGGGGTGCGCAGTTCGTGGCTCATGCGGCTGAGGAACTCGCTTTTGGCGCGGTTGGCTTGTTCTGCCTCGTTTTTCGCCTGCCGCAGTTCCAACTCGATCCGCTTCTCGTCGGTGATGTCGCGGGCGACGGCATAGATCAGCCCGTCGGCCGCCGAAGAGTTCCACAGAACCCAACGATACTCGCCGTTACGGTGGCGGTAACGGTTCTCGAAATTAATGGTCACATATTCTCCCCCAGCCAGTTTTCCGGCTTCAGCCAGCGTGTTTGCTTGATCGTCGGGATGCACAAATTCGACGAAAGGTCTGCCCATGAGTTCTGCCTCAGAGTAGCCGAGCACGGTTTGCCAGGCGGGGTTGAGGCGCTTGAAGTAACCGTCCACGCCGGCAATCGCCAACAGGTCGAGCGAGAGCGTGAAAAAGCGGCTGAGTTCGGCGGCGCGCTCGATCACCCGCTGTTCAAGTTCGGCGTTGAGTTGGCGCAATGCCTCTTTCGTCTGCACCTGCTCGGAATAAAGTTGCGCGTTGGCAATGGCTTGCGCCGCTTGATCTGCCAGCCCTTGCAGCAGAGACAGTTCATCGTCACTAAAGTGGCGCACTTCGCCGAGGGTGATCACGTTCAAGCCGCCGATGACCGCCCCATTGCTCACCAGACTGACCCCAACGAAGGTGCGAGCATTGATTGCCCGGTGCAAATCGGCGTCAGGCAAGCCGGGAACGGCTTGCACATCCGGAATAATAATGGGCGCGTCTGTTTTAAACGCCGGCGTTGCGGATAACAACATCGCCAACGGGATGGGCTTTTGACGTTGACGATAAACGGGCGGCAAACCATAATCGGCAACGACAGAGATCGTTTGGCTCGCCGGGTCCACCAGATTAATGGCGACGGCTGGCACAGCGAGTGCGCGCGCGGTCTCTTCGCATACGGCATTCAGCACGGCGTCGAGTTTCAGTTCGGCGTTGAGACGGGCGGCAATGCGCACCAGCGCCTCGGCGCGGGCGGTTTGCTGTCGAATTTCTTGTTCCACCTGCTTGTGCTTGGTGATATCGCGGACGATGCTCTGGATGTGCAGTGGGCGACCCTCGGCGTCCCGCACCAGTTCCAAGTTTATCTCAACCGGAAACACCTCTCCGGACTTTTTTCGGAAGAAACGTTCATAAAGGGGGATGTGTTCGCCTGCTATCAGACGTTTGATTGTTTGATCACTCTCCACCAACTCGGCTGAAGTCTCATTGACTGATATTTTTATTAATTCTTCGGAGGTGTAACCCAGCATATCTGCCGCGCGCCGATTGGCTTCCAGATGCCGCCCTTCCAAATCCAGAATGAAAACGGCGGCGTGTGCTTGCTCAAATAAAGCTCTGTAACGTATTTCAGATACGCGCAAAGTCTCTTCCGCCTGCTTGCGCTTGGTAATGTCGCGGATGGCGCTGATGACAATGACCTCATCGTCGATCTGCTGGCGGCTGAGGCTGACCTCCACCGGAAACTCACTGCCGTCCTTGCGCGAGGCGTAAAGTTCCAAACCCGCGCCCATCTCGTGGGTGTGCGGAGCGGCAATGAAGCCAGCGCGGTGACCCGGGTGAATCTGGCGCAAGCGCTCCGGTGTCAGTATTTCGATGAGTTTCCCCAGCAATTCATCTTGAGCTTAGCCGAACAGTTTCTCGACCTGAGCATTGACTTGTATGATCTCGCCCTGCTGATTGACAATGACCATCGCGTCGGGCGCGGCGTTCAAGAATCCCCGGTAGCGCGCTTCGCTCAAGCGCAAAGTTTCATCGGCTTTATTGCGCTCCTCCATTTCAATTTTTAGGTCAACTGACTGCGCCTCGATCTGCGTCAAGTCTTGCCGCCGAACCACAGCAATCACAATCGCCACGATGCCGGTGATGCCGATCAGGTAAACAGCGTTGATGATCTCTGACTCTGACAGCCCCGCAATGAACGCCGGCAGGGATACCACTACGCTCAGCGTAATGATTAAAAGGAAAGTCGTTATCCGTAGAGAAAGGAATAAACTTGCCAAGATGATCACGAGTATCATGAAATTCGTGATCCCAGTGTTCTTGGTAAGAGCGACATCGCCAATGACTGAAACAAAGATGATGGTGATCATCAGGAGGGCTGCCCCATTGTAATAACGGCTGCGGCTGAGCCAATAGATTGCATATCCCTCGATGATCGCCACCAGCGTTATCAACGTATGAAGTAGAGTCCCTCCGGTTAAAATTATGGCAATATGATCGAGTAAACCCAAGAAGATAAGCGCCAGCAACAATGCCGAGAGCATTCTCGCCCGCCGCCGTTCCGGTTCTTTAATAACGGAAGGGTGCGGCTCGGTGAGCTGAACCCAAAGTTGGGCAATTCGCGCGCACCACTTATTTAGCAGATTGGGTCGAGGTTGATGCGGGGATGTAGTCATTGACACACTCCGTAGATAGCAACGGTATGGGGTTGATTAGTTTGCTTTGGTATATTTTCCTCCTTTTACAGAGCGGGCTAGCCCTACGGGACCGTGGGCATTATAACGGTGATGTGTTGCTGATGGCTTTAGGCATGGATATTTTCTAAATCATCGAGTTCGGTAGCAAAGGGGGAAACCTTGTAGCGATTCAAATTGAGCAAAAACTCAATTCTGGACATTCCTGCGAGTTCAGCAGCGCGCCCAGAAGATAGCCTGCCAATTTCAAATAACTTTACTGCCGCTAAAACGAGAATTTCACGCCCAAAAGATTGCGCGTCTGTCTTTTCTGCGAGAAGTACCTTTTCTGGAATTTCGATAGCAACTTGTTGGAGAGTCATTTTTACTCCTGTTTTCCACCGCTAATTTTACTCGTTTCAACTTCGATTTTAATTGCAACTTCACTACCGTACAAATACGAGTAAGAATACAACTTGCTCCTTGCGCCGTACCCGGCGCAAGTTGTTGATTACCGTCTGGCATGTACTGGCGCGCAAAGTAGCGGACCGTTTCGCGGAACCCGAAAAGGTATCGAAGAAGATGCTGCGCTTTGCGTATGAAGTGGGGAAGGCAAATCGCGCAGACTCCCACAAATCCGCTGCACGCTTTGTTAGCCACCGTTTGTGGAAGAATACCTATGCCGAACTTTGGGCTTCTGCCATTGCGGATGAGATAATTTCTTCCTTTACGCCTTTCTTTCGCAGACTTTCGATAAAAGCAGATACTTCTACGCTGTTTTCAAGACGTTCTATGTCCGCTCGTAAGCCTTGACCAATATATGCTTTTACTAAAGCCTGATAGCCCGAAAATCCGAGCATGGGCGCAACCCGTTTTAAGTCATCAATGACATCATCTGGAATACGAATGCTTACCATTGTCATTGGGCGGTCTTTTTGTAAACGCTTGGCAATCTTATTGATTTTCATATACTTCTCTTTCTTCTCTCGTCGCATGTCGAGCCGAAATAATACGGATAACGTCGCCACGCAGAACGTACACGATATAAAGCATTAACCAGGTGGGTGTTAACCCAACAAGCCGTTCTCGAAGTTCAGTGCCTACAATTTCTTCATCGAGATAACAGACAAATGGGTCAAAGAACGCTTCGCACGCCAACTCGAACTTTACTTTATGCTTGCGAATATTGGTGGCGGCTTTTTGGCTATCCCATTCAAAGGGGATGCTTTGTAGTGTGTATCGAACATTCATAGAGAGAAGTATATCGCCCTGTATATATCATGTCAATACGCTTGTTTTTTCACTTGGATAGGTTCTATGTTTTACCGACAGGTGGCTAACGGCTCGAGTTAACGGTTTGCGTAGCGGCGGGTGGGCGGGACGAGAAAAAACTCCGAGAGCAGGATTCTGTTTGGGTGTAGAAAACTGCCTGTAAATCGCGCAGACTCCCACCCGTCCGCTGCACGCTTTGTTAGGTGCGGTAGAACTTGAAGACTCGCTGACTGAAAAAAGACACCGCCGCCAACTGAATGAAATTTTGACACACAACTCAATCTTTGGCAACTGTGTTTCGACAGGGTTTCGACAAGCTCAACCACCAGCTCAACAACCGACAAAAAGCATGACTTACCAAAACACCAAATAATCAAAAACCTTGACGAATGTCTCGACAGGGTTTCGACAAGCTCAACCACCAGCTCGACAACCGCCAAAACAAAATTGATTCAAAGACTCGCAGACCAAATGAAAACGACAATTTACAAAAAATATTGACCAAAGAAATTGAGCCGATTTTGAAAACCGACACAAACCTTTCTGACTTATTCCTGATTATCGGACTGCAAAACATTTGGCGGAGAAATTAACTTGCTTCGCAACTTTTCTGTAATCTCGATAAATTCTTTTCGGCGTGGATGCTCGCAAAAATAACCGCTACCGAAAGACAGGGAAAAGCAACAAATGGAAGCCTGCTTTGGCGTAAGACAATCAACCAAATCAGCCGCACTATTTTTTGCCCGACATTTTTCAATCTCAAAAACATTGCTTGCGTGCGTTTCATTTTCCATGACCGTTCTCTTCCTGATGCTTTCGGGCAATGCAGAACTTGTCTTTGCATTTGCTCTTGCATTTGCACGTAGCACCTAACGGTTTGCGTTACCCGCGTGTGGGCGGGCGTGGATTCTGTTTGGGATCAGGAAAAACTCGAAGCCAGAAAAATGCTTGTAAATCGCGCAGAATCCCCAGCGTCGGGTGCACCAATAAAGAGTGGGACTCATTTTTCACGCTAGAAACCGTCCATCGGTTTTGCGAAGTATACTCCGAAAAGACAGGACTACAAGCCGTACAAAGCAGTGGCGGCATGCCGAAGAGGCA
>JAUXWL010000162.1 GCA_030680155.1 Anaerolineales bacterium | reverse complement strand
GCCGCAAGGCTTTTTTAGGATTGCCCCTGCGCCAGATGGTACTCTTGCCGATTCCGTCGAGGAAAGGTCAAAATCTTAGCGTCTTGGCGGCTTTGCGTTGAGATTGTTAGATTCAGATTTGGAATTGCTGGTTTGACGTCTGATTTTTGGAAAGTATAATGTCAGGTATAAAGTGAAAGAGAGCCAACATGCAACACACACGAAATCTCGAAAAAATCTATAAGGGACTTTCCCGTTCGGAAAAAGCGCAACTGCTCCAATGGGCGGCGCGTGACTTGGGTGATGCGTTTGCAGGCATCGAAACCAATCCACAAGTCTGTGGCGGCGAGCCTTGTATTGTCCGCACGCGCATTCCTGTTTGGCTGTTGGTGCAAGCGCGGCGACTGGGAACCAGTGAAGCGGATTTACTCCTCTCCTATCCGACCTTACGCGCCGAAGACCTTGCCAATGCCTGGGCATACGAACGCAGTCACCGCAAGGAAATTGACGCGCAAGTCAAAGCCAATGAGGAAGCATAATGGCGCGTTTATATTCCAATGAAAATTTTCCCCTGCCGGTTGTGCATGAACTCCGCAGGCTGGGACATGATGTGCTGACTATCCAGGAAACGGGTAAAGCAAACCAAGCCACATCGGATGAAGATGTGTTGGCGTTTGCAAATGAAAAACAAAGAATTCTGCTTACGCTGAATCGCCGACATTTCATCCGCTTGCATAACAAACGCCAGCCTCACGCGGGAATTTTGGCTTGCACTTTCGACCCTGATTTCACCGCGTTCGCAAAAAGAATTGACGACGCCATTCGAGAGGAAGGTAATTTCTCTCAAAAGGTCGTTCGTATCAATCGCGCATAGTAATAACCATGACTAACAAACGCCATTTTACCTCCCAAGAAATCTCCGCCATCTTGGATGGATTCGATCCGATTGATATAGAAGAAATGGAAATGTTGGCAAAAATGCCGCCAGGCGAGCGTTGGCTTGTCCCCTATCGAAAAGCCGAAGCGATTCGCGCCGAGCTTCGCAACAAATTGATGAAGGATTATCCCGAACTATCCTTGCCTGAAATCAATATGAAAATGTTGAGATCATTGACTCCTGTGCGAATGGGAAAAAATTATACAGAGCCTGCTTGTCATGAGTATTTTGGATAATCCAAGACTTCCGAAGTCTCTCGTGGCAGAGTCCGTTGACCAACATCCGCGCATCCGTTCAACATCCGTTGACAACCGCAGGCAGGATTGACATCGGATTTTTGGTATGCATAATTTTCTCAAGAGTATAATTCTTGAAAGGAGCAAGCATGACACTTCACACATCGCCCAATTCAGTGTTGACCAAAGT
>JAUXWL010000644.1 GCA_030680155.1 Anaerolineales bacterium | reverse complement strand
TTCGGACATTGTTAAAATCTCCAGTTTGAGTTATTTGATGGATGACCATAGACAGTGGACGATGGACAGTGAAAAACGGTCTACCGTCTATGGTCCATCGTCATATTTTGCGTAATTGATCGAACGCTTGCCTGTCGTCGGGTAGTAATAATCGCGGAATTCAGAAATGTGCTCGATCAGGCGTGTACTGTCTTCAAAGTCAGGGCGCACATAATAATAGTGCGTATCGTACGGGCTGTCACCGAACACGGCAGCCAGCACATAGCCATTTTCCTCCGCGTAGGTTTTCAGCAGGATTGTCATACCGAACCAACGCTGGGCAAGGTTGGGCTCGGTCAGCCTGGGCGGCACAAGCGGCGAGTAATAATCATGGAACATAATAATGTGCGGCTTATATTCATCCAGGTACTCCACCGATAAACCGTTATGCGCGATGAACTGGTCGTTCAAACCCCAGGTATCGATCGCCGTCCAACCCGAATAATACGGCAGAAGTCCCGCCTCGGTGGTGGCGAGCACATAGCCTTTACCGCGAAAGTCCGCGAGCATCTGCGCCATCTCCAAACGACCATCGCGCTCGTAGGGGCGGTCACAGGATGGTTGATAGGACATCAGCGAGCAGTTCTGGAACCACGAATAATAGAGGATGCCCGCAGACAACCCAATCAATGCGATGACGTATACGCTTCGCTCTCTAACGGATACCTGATTCAGCGCTTCAAACATTGGGTCTCGGTACGGGCTGGAAGAATCACCCAGCGCTACTCGGCCAACACCACGCACGAGCGGAATCCACGACATGAGCGCGAGCGGCACTGTCGCATACTGAAAGCGTGCACCGTAGTTCATTTCGTCTGAAACCAAACCAAAGACGGCGGCAAACCCGACGATGGGCAGCAGGTACGCCAGCGTAGTCTTCATTGTCTCTTTCGAGCGGAAGCCGAGGATGAAAGCCAAGACGACAGGCAGGGAGAGTCTCAGCATGTTGAGCATGGACGCATTGTACGTCCCCCAACTCCAACCGCCCTCCCCCTTTTTGTAGAACGGATTGGGCAAGGGATAGCCGAAGTAGTCCCAGCGCCAAAGGAAGTATGCGCTGCCAAGGGTTAGAAAGACTACGCCAAAAATAATGATGATCGAAATGGAAGGTTTGAGTCCACGCATGACGATGACGGCCAGAAGCATCAACCCGGCCAGGATGACACCTTCGGGACGGATCAAGCCAGTGACGAGTCCACTCAGGGCGAAGGCGAGAGAAAGCCACAAGGGAGGAGTCTCTGCCTTCATCAGGAGCAGGCCCAAGGTCCAGGTGGAGGCGGCGGCGAGAGCAAAGAAAGGCGTCCCAAAGTAGGCAGAGACGTAGGAGAGTCCCGTGCCAACGGCGAGATAAAGTCCGCTTAAGAAAGAGAAGGGAATGCTGCCATTGTGGACGCGGCGATTCGTCCAGTAGATGATGAGGACAGTGAGCAAGTGCGATGCGAAGCCAATGCCGCGCACCGATTGCCCAACGGTGAAACCAAGTTTGATGAGCGCAGCGGAGGCAGCCATGAAGAGGAAGTCTGTCGCGCCGTCTACGGGAGCTTCGCCAATGTTCCAGACGATGCCATGACCGCCCGCGAGATGCTGGGCGTAGCGCATGATCATGGCGGCATCTTCAAAGGGCGGGATGCTGAAGTCAACGAAGTTGAAAGCGTAATAGAGGGTGGAGAGGAGTAAAAGAAGAGAGACGAAGAGGTCGGGGAGGAGTTTTTTGGTGGAAGGCATTAGGGAATGGTGAATAGAGAATGGTGGCTGGTGAATAGCGGTCTGTGGTCAAATCAACGAATACCCGCCATCCACGACGATGGTCTGTCCCGTAATATACTCGTTTTTGATGAGAAATTCGAGAGTGGATGTAAGCTCTTCAAGGCGGGCGGCGCGTTTGAGCGGAAGTTTTTCAACGAGCTTTGCCCATTGTTCCTTGGTGACCACATTGGAGGGCAGCGCCAACCCCGGAGCGATGGCGTTGACACGGATGTTTGGCGCGAAGGCGCGGGCGAGCATTTTGGTCAGCGACTCCAACCCCGCCTTGCTGACGGTGTAGGACGGGTAGCGGCTCCATGCTTTTTGTGCGCCAATGTCTGAGATGTTGACGATCAGCCCGCCCTCCGTCATCCGTTTGGCGGCATGTTGGGCAACGAGAAACGGGGCGCGGAGGTTGAGATCGAGGGCGGAGTCCCAGTCGCGAAGTTCCAGCGTGCGCGGACTTCCCACAGGCATGACCGCCGCCGAGTTGACCACGACCTTCAAGGGTGCATGGAACTCGTCCACGAGCGAAAAGAGGAAGTCCACTTTTTCAGGGGCGGTCAGGTCGGCGCGGATGGGCAGACAGTCCACACCGAGGGCGCGGATTTCGTCCACGGTTTTTTCGGCTTCGCGGGCAGAGCCGCGATAATGCAGGGCAATCGAATATCCCATGCGGGCCAGCGACAAGGCGAAGGCTTTGCCAAGCCGATGGGCGGATCCAGTAACGAGGGCAAGGGAAGATGCGGGCATAGGAGACGAGTATAATTGGCTTATCGATTTTTATCCAATCGCTCCAGGATAGTGTGTACTAAAAGTTTGTAGATGGATTCCCGTTGCACGGGACGCTACGCAGTCCCTGGCTCAGTACGTAAAAGTCCGCTGAAGCGGACTAAGGAAAAATCGGAGTGCAGACTTTAGTCTGCCTTGGCATTGCGGACTGAAGTCCGCACGCCGGGAATATTCGGATAGCCCTTAAGCCATGGACTGACTTAATCAGGAGACCTATTCCCATGACCCCAACCCGTATGGAAAAGATCGAATTAGCGATCCGCATGGCGCTTGAGTTCAATGAAGCCTTCAACCGTCATGACGTGGCAGGGATGATGAAGTTGATGAGCGATGACTGCGTCTTCGAGAACACAGCCCCAGCCCCGGACGGCACTGTTTATTCCGGGAAGGATGCGGTAACGCGGTTTTGGCAGGGGTTCTTCCGCGAGTCTCCGCAGGCGCAGATCGAGATCGAGGAGATTTTCGGCTTTGGCAATCGGTGCATCATGCGCTGGAGGTATCATTGGGTGGACGAGGCGGGGGAAAAGGGACATGTCCGCGGCGTTGACATTTTCAAAGTGGAGGACGGTTTCATCAGCGAAAAGTTTTCCTACGTCAA
>JAUXWL010000637.1 GCA_030680155.1 Anaerolineales bacterium | reverse complement strand
GCCAGACCAAACCATTCGCCACATCACGCCCTTGTCCCCCTTGCAGACCCGCATCCTGGAACTGCTTGGTCTGTCCGCCGCCGTTTACACTCGGCTGGCCGAAAATTGAGAAAAGTCAAAACCATTTCAGCGAATGGACAGTACTTAAGTTCTTGTTTTGGAGTCAGGCGGCTCCTGTGCCACGAAGTGGTATGCCGCTGAAATTACGGGAGCAAGCTCCCTGACTCCAAAATTATTTCATCACTGCATCGCCGCCGCGCAGGGCGTCTTCCACGCGGCTTTGGTGGTTTGCATGGATCGGCAAGGATTCCATTTCAGCGAGTGTGAACCAGCCAAAGTCTGTGGTTTCGTCGCTCAAGCCAAGCTCCCCTTCGAGCACTTCCACCTCGAAGTTCAATACCACAAAGAAAGCCTTGTTTCCATCTTTGTAGATCACAAGTTGGTCCGGGTCGCTGTAGACACCGAGCAGGCGTGTGGCGCGGACTTTCAGCCCAGTTTCCTCCAGCGCTTCGCGCTCACAGGCTTCGGCGGCGCTTTCACCTGATTCCATGTGACCGCCCGGCAGACACCAATGTCCGTTATCGGCTCGTTGGGTGAGCAATACTTTTTTGCGTGCCTGGTCGAAGATGGTCGCGCTGCATCCCACGCGCAATTCGCCTTCTTTTCCAAGGCGGGGTCCGTAGAGGATTTGTGTCATATTGTTTTGCTCAAACCGCCGTCCTCGGCGGTGGGTAATTGGAAAATATTTTCTTGCAAAAAAACTGCGCCGGGGAAAGTGCCCAGATATGGGTACGACGCAGGGAGCGGAGGTCTATCCCTCACCCAGCCCTCTCCCAGAGGGAGAGGGGAATTATGGTTTGATAAACGTCCCATTCCGCAATTCGCGGATGGTCTCTTCGATCTCTTCGCGGGTATTCATCACGAAGGGACCGTAGGGGACGATGGGTTCTTTGAACGGCGCGCCTGCGATCAGCATAAAGCGGACTCCCCTGCCTGCGGCGTCGCTCTTAACTTCGACCTGCTCGCCATTGTCGGCGAATACCACCATGCTGACGGATTCTACAACTTCGTTGGAGAATTCTCCTGCGCCCTCAAAAACGTATGCGAGTACCGTGTGTCCGCTGGGGATGGGGAAACTGAATCGGGAACCGGGATCAAGCTTCACGTCCATGTAAAGAGGCGCGGCGGTAATTTCTCCAACGGGACCTGTGACTCCGTCCACTTCTCCAGCTACGAGTCGAGTGGTAACGCCATTCTTTTCGATGACGGGGATGTCGCCCGTGCCGACTTCCTGATAGCGGGGCTGGTTCATCTTTTGGGCGGCGGGCAGGTTGACCCACAGTTGGAAGCCGTAGATGTTGCCGTTCTCACTGCGGCGGGGCATTTCTTCGTGCAGGATGCCGCGCCCGCTGGTCATCCATTGGACGTCGCCTTCGGCGATGGTGCCCATGTTGCCGAGGCTGTCGCGGTGGCGGACGGTGCCTTCGAGCATGTAGGTGACGGTTTCGATGCCGCGATGCGGGTGCGTGGGGAAGCCGCGGAGGGGTCCTTCGAGCGGGTTGTTGAAGGCGAAGTGGTCGAAGAGCAGGAAGGGGTCGAATTTGTTGCTGGCGTGCGGACCGAAGGAGCGCCTCAGTAAAACGCCCGCGCCTTCGATCACGAGTTGGGGTTCGATAATGTGGGAAATGGTTCGATTGTTCATGTGCGTATAGATGAGGTGGGGAATGTGGGTATTACTTGTCGGAAAATTAAGAGTTGCCTTGTGAGGTGATTCTATTTTTATTCTATCGAAATTGCCGTTACTCTAAACTTCGGTCATAAAATTCGACACGACCAATAAATAGAACTTCAATGATTGGTTCACATATCCATTTTTCTCCCATTATCTCTAGTTTATAACTTTCTACATATTTTCCATTCCAGTATGCTTTGCCGATAATGTCTAAAGACGGAGGATCAATTGAAGGAGACGCCCTTAAGAAATCCACCCAACTTAGGTCGTGAAGGGAGAAAGTGTAAGGAGTAATTGAATGGCATTTCTTAAGTATCCGCTCACCAACATGCCACTTGTGTCGAATACTATATTTTTGTGCTTCCTCTTCAGATCGAAATAAATATAGGGCATTTAAACGACTAGGATATTGAGGGAAGAGTTGCATCCTTGAAAGTTCTATGTTGTATTCTGCTACATAGTCTCGCATTATCCCGTTATGAAACGGGGTGAGTTCACCCCGAAAATCGGGATTTGGGATGAACATCAGATTTGATTTATCTTTTCCAAATATGCCACCCGAAGTAAAACCGCCAGTTTCTTTAATTTGGTGTTTTGTTAGCCAATTATTAGGGTTAACCCAAACCCAAAAGTCAACAGAATCTTGTGTTGAAAATAAGTTTTTCATGATAAGGTATCAAAATCCTTCAATCATCTTTCCCAACTTCAAACGAAGTCCATTCAATATTCGCCTTTTCCATCACATCGTCTGACTTTCTCATGCCCATTTTTTCGTAAAAGGGAATCGCCTTATCGTTCACATAGGCGGATAGGACAATTCTTCTTTCGCCACCTAGGAGTTCATGGGCTGTCTCCACGAGAATTTTACCAATGCCTAGGCGTTCGTAGTTTCTGTCCACGCCGAGGTCGGTCAGGAAAAGCCAGTAGGCAAAATCCGTCAGCCCGAAGCAGATGCCGACGATCTCTTGATTTGCGTTTCTAACCACAAGGCTGATCTGTACATTTTTTACAAGCGTGTTGATCCGATTGATAAAATCCTCTTTGGGATACTGCCGTCCCAGGTTTGTTCTTTTGAGGAAATCAATATATTCTTCTACGGAAATGTGCTCCTGTTTGAAGTGGAACGGATTGCCGTTTAGCACAATTGTTTTTTCGTACTCAATGGAATTCGCCATTCTTTATTCTCCTGCCCTCTATTCGGATTCGGGGAATAGAACCGCCCAGCAGACTTCATTCCCTGCCAGCAATCCCAACCCGCTTCGGGACGGTCTTTCACATGGTTCTGCTTCGAACAGCATCGCCAACCCCGCAGCAGACGGCGAGAAGTACGCGATCACCTCGCAATGCAGGCTGCCAGACTCATGCCGCGTAAAGACCGCCATATCCGCAGGCTCGCCCGTGGACGTGAACACCGCCCGAAACGCCGCGCAGATTTCTTCGGACGGTTCGTCAGCAGTCATGCCGTCACCGAGAGGGAGGGAGCGCCATGCGTTTGCCGTCATATTACTGATTTTTACTCAAATTGATCCTGACCACTTCGTAGAGAAACTCGTTGATAAAGTCGCTGTAGCTTTGGTAATTGAGGTCGGGAGTTACCCCCACTGGCGTTCCCACAGTGACGCTTGACCAGTACAGCAAGCCGTCCTTGACGACGAAAAGGTCAATGACCGTCTGTCCGTTCGGATGAGTGCCTACGTAAATGATATGCTCGTATGGAATATTCAGCGTGGATACAACCGGCTTTTCATCTGGAAACAATTGTCCGCTTTCAAGGAACGAGTTTCCAATTTCCTTGAGTCCAGCGCCCGGCGCAATGCCGAAGATACAGTTCATACCCTCATTGGGTGTCGCGCTCCAACTTTGACCCTGAAAGGTACGACAGACCCGATTTTCACCCGGAGTTTCCTGAACCAGTTCCCAGGCGACGATGCCAAGTATTTGGGAAAGCGGCTCCAGTTCACTGGCGGTAACCAGCGCTTCGAGTCTCGGCGCGGCTGATACGGCAGCGGGTCCGCTGACCGTGGTGGCAGGCGCGGCCATTAAATAAAACGCACCCGCTGCCCCGGCGGCAACCGCGGTAAGACAACAGCAGGCAAGGATAACGCCGCCAATGATGAGCCAGGTTTGGCTTCCACTTTTTTTGATGCTGCCCTCAATAGGTTGTTGTGTTTCCATAAGAACTTGACTCCTTTTTGGCGTTTACCATCTCAACATGTTATTCTGAACTACCCTTTGACGTAGGAAAACTTTTCGCTGATGAAACCGTCCTCCACTTTGAAAATGTCAACGCCGCGGACATGTCCCTTTTCCCCCGCCTCGTCCACCCAATGATACCTCCAGCGCATGATGCACCGATTGCCAAAGCCGAAAATC
>JAUXWL010000631.1 GCA_030680155.1 Anaerolineales bacterium | reverse complement strand
AAGACCGTCCGCTTTGATTTCAATCATCCCCTGGCAGGCGCGACTTTGAATTTCAAGATCAAAGTGGTGGCGCTGCGTGAACCCACCGCTGAAGAACTCGACCATGGACACGTCCATGAAGAGGGCGGGCACGACCACTAGTACCCAAACAACATGAGGATGTAGGGCAAAAGCGGCGAACTTCAGCCGCTTTTGCCCCTCCACTTTTAGGTTGTTTGGGCACTAGAAAAGCGCCGCTTGGGCAAGGGCGACATGAATGTCGCGGTACCGAGTAGACAGCAACTCTCAAGCAGAGAGTTGCCGTCTTTTTAATTTCCAATTCCAAACTTGTTTTACGCCGACAATGAAAATAATGATGCCCAGTGTCAGTCCGCCGAAGTTGCCCAGGAATTCGTTGACCACTTCCCATTGACTGCCGAAGAGGTAGCCCAGCCCGCCGTAGCCGAGAATCCAAACGATTTCGCCTGCGAGGTCATACGTCAGCCATTTTTTGAATGGATAGCGGGTTGTGCCGGACATGAGAGTGACAGGCAGGGCGATGGCGGTTATCAAAAAGCGGGAGAAGAAAATGGAGAGTGGTCCCCATTTGCGGAAAATTTCTTCAGCTTTCAGCCAGCGTGGTGTCTGGCTGAAACGCTCCAGAACGTGTTCGCGGGCGTAGTAGCCCAATGAGTAGCTGATGGCGTCGCCGCTCACTACGCTGACAATGCTGATGAAGGCAGTGGTGTGCCAGGGTAGAATTCCCTGGCGGGCGAATGCGCCTGCGGCAATGACGAGCACGGTGCATGGCAGGGGCGCGCCCAGTCCGCCAATGAAGACGATGAGCCAGAGCAGGGGCGCGCCGTAGTTGATGACCTGGGTCAGTAAATATTCAGACATGAAACGGTTCTACGGCACGGCAGGCGAATCAGGCGTCAGCGGGGGAACAGGTGTGAGAGGCGCAGCAGGCATCGGCGGGGATTGATGCGCGAGGATCGCCGCTTTGACCCGTTCGATAATATATCCATCCGCTTCGGGGAAATATTCTTCATCCAATTCTTCAATGCTTTTCTTGTGATTGCCTTCGGGGGAGATGCCTATGGCATCGAATAGGATTTTTTCCGGTACGCCGTACATGCGCGAGATGAAGGGGATGGTCATCCAATCGCGGATTTGCTCGACGTCGGTTTCGACCTCGCCGGTGGGGGACGGGGGCATGGGCGGGTGCCCCTGAAATTTTTTGTAGGCATGAAAAACACGCAACCCAAAAAAGAGAATGAAGAGGCATCCGAGGATGGTCAGTGTGAAGATGAGCGCGCGATGTTTTGGGTTGACGTGTGGTGACATGAAAAGTTAGTCTTGCCATTCCAGCTCGAAGTCGCCGACAAAGACTGTATCGCCTTCTTCAATTCCTGCTTCGCGCAGGGCTTTGTCTACGCCGAGTTTTTGCATCAGACGTTGGAAGCGGCGCACGGAGCCGCTGTGCTCCCAGTAGGTCATTTTGGCGGAGCGTTCGATGGCAACCCCGCTGACGCGCCATTTGTCGCCGTCTTCCCGATGGATATCGAACTGGTTCGGGTCCACTTCGGGTTTGTAAACGGGCAGTGTTTCTTCCTCGAGTTCTTCGAGTGGCATGTCCTGCAACTTTTGATAGGCGGCAATCAGAATATCGCGGGTGTTGGTGCGCGCCATGGCGGATGCGGTGACCAGTTCCACTTTTTTCTTTTTGAAACTGGCTTTGATCTCTTTCAGGCGTTCCTGCACTTCGGGCTGGTCGATTTTATTCAACACCACCACTTGCGGCTTTTTGGAAAGTTTTGTATCGAACAGCGACAACTCGCTGTTGATCTGGCTAAAATCTGCCAGCGGATCTTCAGAGAGACCGTCTATCATGTGGATGAGCACGCGGGTGCGCTGGATGTGACGTAAAAAGTCGTGTCCCAATCCTGCGCCTTCGTGCGCGCCTTCGATCAAGCCTGGAATATCCGCCATGACAACCGTCGTGTCGTCATCAATATTTGCCACGCCAAGGTTGGGATCGAGTGTAGTGAACGGATAATCGCCAATCTTGGGCTTGGCGTTGGTCAGCGCCGAAAGCAGGGTGGATTTTCCAGCGTTGGGCAGGCCGATGATGCCGATATCCGCGATCAGTTTAAGTTCGAGGCGCAGCAGTTTTTCCTCGTGCGGTTCGCCGCGTTCCGCCATTCGCGGAGCCTGATTGCGAGATGTGGCAAAATGCTGGTTGCCGAGTCCGCCGCGCCCGCCTTTGCAGACCATCAATTGCTGGCCTGTTTCGGTCAGGTCGCCAATCAATTCGCCCGATTCGGCGTCGTAGATTACCGTGCCGGGCGGGATATAAATGATTAGGTCTTTGCCGCCGCGTCCCGTCATTTGCGAGCCGCCGCCGCCTTTGCCCGGGTCTGCCTCGAACCTTTCATTTTTCCGAAACTTGGAAAGCGAATTGAGCGTGGATTTCACCTCAAAAATAACGTCGCCGCCTTTGCCGCCATCGCCGCCATCGGGGCCGCCGCGCGGTTCGTACTTCTCGCGGCGGAAATGCACCATGCCGTCGCCGCCTTTGCCTGATTTTACGTGAATATTTACCTGGTCTATGAACATCCTGCTATTGTACCCTATCGGAAAATAAGGCTTGTATCAGCAAGAAGCATGGTTTATGATAATAAAAATGTGCAGTCGTTTTTAGGAATTGGATGGTTCACATGAAAGTTGTACAACCTGAATCAGTGTTCAACCGACATCCCCTTCCAATGTGGATCCACGACCGGCAAACATTCGCGTTTTTAGAGGTGAATGAAAAACTGCTGACAGTCCTTGGGTATGACCGTTTTGAATTCTTAAGGATGAAAACTGGGGATATTCTTCCACAAAACAAACCCCCGCCTCTTTCCTTAAACTCGAATCCTGACTTTCCGTCCGGGCATTCGCCTGCGCTGTTGCAAATCCGCTGCAAAGACGGAAGTTTCCTACAGGTTCACGTACTCTCCGTCCCGTGGGAGGACGATAACCCAGTCGCCGTATTGGTCACCCTGCTTCTTCTCCGTGATGTATCCCTTGAATCCCGCACCCTTGAAGCCCGCCTGCGGATCAGCGAATTCTCCCATTCCCACTCATTGGACGAACTCCTGCGAAAAACGCTGGATGAATCCGAGGCGCTGACAGGCAGTACGATCGGCTTCTTCCATTTCGTGGAAGAGGATCAAAAAACCGTTTTTCTTCAGAATTGGTCCACCAACACCCTGAAGAACATGTGTACTGCGGATGGGAAACTTCAGCATTACAGCATAGACCTGGCTGGCGTATGGGTGGATTGTATCCGTCTGGCACGTCCCGTCATCCATAACGATTATCCCAACTTGAAGATCAAAAAAGGCTTGCCGCCCGGTCACGCCCACCTCAGTAGAATTCTGACAGTCCCTATTTTTCGAGGCGGGATGATCGTTGCCGTTTTGGGGGTGGGCAACAAACCCACTGATTACGATGAAAATGACGTACTGGCGGTCAATCTTCTGGCAGACCTCGCCTGGGATATTAACCTGGCAAAGCGTGTCGAAGAAACCCTGCGTGCCAGCGAAAGCAGCTACCGCTCCGTCATGGATCAGGCCTCCGACGGAATCTTCATCGCAGACCTCAGTGGCAGATATTTGGACGTAAACCGTGCCGGCTGTGAAATGCTTGGCTATACCCGCGAGGAAGTGCTGCGGGAATCCATGCAGACGCTTGCCGTCAACGATAAATCCACACCGCTGCGATTTGCCGAACTGATGGAGGGAAAAACCGTCATCAGTGAGCGGGAAATGATCCACAAAGACGGACGAAGAATCTCTGTGGAGATCAGCGCAAAAAAACTCGATGATGGCCGCTTGCAGGGCATTGTGCGCGATATTACCGAACGCAAAAATGAGGAGGAACGCGTCCGTTATCTTGCTAATGTGATGAACAGGATATCCAGCGTGGTGATCTCCACGGATGTAGAACTACGCATTACCCAATGGAACCGCGCCGCGGAGGAACTCTATGGCTGGAAAGAGTCGGAAGTGATCGGGCGTGTGATCGATGAGGTCTGCCAGACTGAATTTCAGGAAAACCAGCGGCAGGAAGCGCACTATGACCTGACCCATGAAAAAAGATGGCAGGGTGAACTCAAACAACACCATCGCGATGGCAGGGAGTTATGGATTGCCGCCTCGAATACCCTGCTGGAGGATGAGCGCGGCATATACATCGGCAATGTAACCATCAACCACGACATCACCAAACGAAAACGGGCGGAAGATGACCTGCGCCGCGCGAAAAACGCGATCGAAGAGATCAATACGGCGTTGCAGCGCGCCTTTGAACGCGAGCAGCTTGCCTCGCGCACCGACGGACTGACGGGCATATTCAACCGTCGTTACTTTTTTGAACTGCTTGATTACGAATTTTCAGTATCAGCCCGGTATCAACGACCAATGTCGATTGTCATGTTCGATATCGACCATTTCAAACAGATCAACGATACCCATGGACACATGGTTGGGGATGAGGTGTTGAAACTGGTTGCGGAAACTGCGCGCAGTCAATTGCGCGATGCAGATGTGCTTGCCCGTTATGGTGGGGACGAATTTGTGATCCTGCTGCCCAACAGCCATGCGCAGGATGCGGAATTTGTTTTCAAGCGCGTTCACAAAAAACTGCTTTCCTCGAATCTCAAAATGCGGGATCAGGAAATACCCATTTCCATCAGCGTGGGAATTGCCAATTACCAACCCGGCATGGAAACGACATCCCAACTGGTGCAGCAGGCAGACCAGGCGCTTTACGCCGCCAAGAATTCCGGGCGAAGCCGTATCGTTGTTTCTGACGAAGAAGATTGAAGAAGGTTACTTCACCAGTTTCCAGGCAATCGGCAGAGTCAGCGCTGCCGCAATTAACTTAACCAGGTCGCCTGCTATAAAGGGGAGCAAACCAAATTGGATCGCCTTGCTTAAACTTCCCAGCATGACGGCCAGCCACGCGACCCCGCACATATAGATGATGACCGTCCCGACCAAAAACGGCAGGATGGATGTGCGTACGCTGCGCTCCAAGCCGCGTTCTGCCAGCCAACCCACAGCATACGCCGCCCCGACAAATCCCAGCAGATAGCCGGCCGTTGCTCCGGTTAGGATCCCCATACCGGAAGCGCCGCCCGCAAAAAATGGGAGTCCCAGCCCGCCCTGGGCAATGTAGCCGATCATCGCTGCCGCGCCGCGCTTTGAGCCAAGCGCGGCGCTGATGAGCAGCACGGCAAAGGTCTGCCCGGTGATGGGGACAGGCAGCATGGGGATTTCAATTTGGGCGAAGAGCGCCACCAGCCATGATCCAGCGAGGATCAGCAACAGGTCGCGCAGCCAGCTTGCAGCGCGGGGAAAGAAGCGCAGAGAAAGGGTGGGGGCAAGGGTCGTCATGTTTACTCCGCCTCATCCATGTAAAAGCGCAGGCGGCTCAAGGTAGTCCACTCTGTGGTTTCATCGTCGTATTCCACTTCCACACGGTCGCCATTTACATCAAGAACGACGACATCGTAATATAAATTATCCTGCGCGGACTTGCATTCAACCTGTTCGTCCACCGCCACTTCATAGGCTTCAAGGTAGTCGGCGGCGGTCCATTCCTCTTCACCAGTGTCAAAGCGGATAAATATATCGTCGCCTTCAATTTTTATGATCGTAGCGGGATAAAAATATTCATCCTCATCCCAGAGCGCAAATGCGCGGTCGCCTTCGTTCCAATATTCCATTGTCGATTTCCTTTTTATGAATTTTCTCTCTACTTTTTCGAGACCTGCCTGGGGGCGGGTTCAACGCGATCCAAGTCCGTATCATCCCACGAGGTGGGATCGTTTAGCGGTTCAAGGTGAGTGAACACCGTAATGTTCGGAAGGGCCCGGCGGATATCCGCTTCGATATCTTCCAACAAGTGATGCCCGCGTTTGACCGTCCACGCGTCAGGGACC
>JAUXWL010000159.1 GCA_030680155.1 Anaerolineales bacterium | reverse complement strand
CGCACCACTTCCAACAGTTCGCGTTTGCTGTTCAGGCTCATCATGTGGCTCCTCCGACAGGCTGTTCTGCCTATCGGAAAGTAACATTTTTCCTGATGCAACGTTACTTCTCAAAGTAACATTTTCCGTGATGCAATTCGAGTGGTGGATGGATTTCGTCGTTTTGTGTATAATCCCTGCGTCGCCCTGATAGTTCAACGGATAGAACAAAGCACTCCTAAGGCTTAGATGTAGGTTCGATTCCTACTCGGGGCACACTGAACATTGAAGGGGAAGTTAATGTATTTCTTATGAAAAAGACTTGCTTTTTTTTCATGGTGGTAGTATTATTGCCAATGTTGAGCGCCAGGGTGCCCCCCTCACCCTGGCGCTCAACATTTAACTACATAGCCAAACAACAAAAAAGCGTCCGCTTTCAAGCGGACGCTTTTTTGTTGTTTATTTCTCTACCGTACACGCAAACCCTAAAGGTCTCCATTTCCTTCGCAGATTCTCGATTCGCCGAAAAGACCTTTAGGGTTTCTTTGCGAGGAAAATGTACGGTAGAGAATTGTTTATTTCTTTGTGCCTTTTATCATTTGTCTGGCTGTTTGCAATAATTCATGCGCCGAACGGAGCGTGCCCTCGCCCACTTCGCCGAGCATTTGCGAGAGTTCGAGCAGGCGGGCTTCGCCTTCGAGCGGTTCCACCCGGGTGAGGGTGCGTCCCTTGTCCACCAGTTTTTGGACCTGGTAATGCTGGTCGCCAAAGACGGCCAGTTGGGGGAGATGCGTCACGCAAAAGACCTGATGCAGACGCGAGAGATTCCATAGTTTTTGCCCAACTACCATGCCCACGCGCCCGCCGATGCCCTGGTCGATTTCATCGAAGATCAGGGATGGGACTTCGTCTGCACGTGCCATGACGTTTTTCAAGCCGAGCATCAGGCGGGAGGTCTCGCCGCCAGAGGCGATCTTCGCCAGCGGTTTGAGCCCTTCACCAGGGTTCGGGGCGACGAGAAACTCCACGCGGTCGAACCCGTTTTGGTCGAAGGCGATGCGGGCTGCGTCCATCAGCGGCAAGCCGTTGGGGTCGGGCTTGGTTTGGAAGTCCACACCAAATTTGGCGGATGCCATCCGCAGGTCGTCGAGTTCAAGCTCAATGCCCTTGCCCATTTCTGTTGCGGCAGATTTGCGTTTTGCGGAAAGCGTGGTTCCCTGTTTGGATAATTTCTCCAATAGTTTGGCTTCCTGCATTTCCAACTCGTTGATGCGGTCTGCCGCGCCTGTGATGGTATCCAGTTGGGTTTTTGCGTCCGCGCCGTAGGCAATGACGGCTGGAATGCTGCCGCCATATTTGCGGATGAGCGAGTGGATCAGGTCAAGGCGTTCCTCCACGTCATCCAGTCGTTTGGGGTTGAACTCGATCTCTTCGAGATAATTCCGCAGGCTGTGGATAATGTCGGACATCGTATCGAGCATGACTTCTGCTTGATTTGCCATTTCGGTCTGACCTGAGTCAATTTTTGCGAGCGCGGCAAGCGCCTGTGCCACCTGCCCAACCAGATCTGTTGCGGCGGGTGTTTCGGGCGAACCTTCCTCCAGAACAGCGAGGGCCTCCTGCGCGTTCTGCGCCAGCGCTTCGGCATTCGCAAGTTTGTCGCGCTCTTTTCTTAGTTCTTCGTCTTCGCCCGCTTTTAAGCGCGCAGCTTCGATCTCTTCCACCTGATAGGTGAACATTTCAATGCGGCGGTCTGCGTCCGATTGCGCTTTTCGCAGTTCGGATAGTTCGCGGCGCAGACTCAACAGCGAATGATAGGTTTGACGATAATCGTTTAGCGGCTTGGCAACTTCCGCATAGCGATCAAGCAAGCCAAGGTGCGCGCGCGGGTCAAGCAGCGAGAGATGCTCCGCCTGCCCGTGGATGTCGATCAGCAGCGCGCCAAGTTCCTTCAACAGGCCCACATTTACCGTGCGCCCGTTCACGCGCGCCACACTGCGTCCCTCCTTGCGGACTTCGCGCATCAGCGTGACATAATTGGGATCATCCAGTAATTCTTCGCGTTTGAGGACTTCATGCACCGCCTCTTTTTCTGGACCTTTGAGCTGGAACACACCCTCGACAAATGCCGCGTCTGAATCTGTGCGGACGAAGGTTGTATCCGCTTTGCCGCCGATGAGCATGACCACCGCATCGAGGATAATGGATTTGCCCGCGCCGGTTTCACCGGTGAGGATGATCAGACCGGGACCAAAACGCAGGTCGAGTTTGTCTATGATGGCGAAGTTCTGAATGTGAAGTTCGGTGAGCATAGGTTAGAGTTGAATCCCTGATGTGCGAGAATAGACCATTGGTGTGGCAATCACAAGGTAAATGACAACGCCAATACCGCCGTAGATGAAGCCTGTAAAGAACAGGGTGAGTAAAACGGGTAATGCCCCCAACACCACTCCTGCTGCCAATGTCATAAACAAAGCCTTCGAGCGGCGCTTGCCAACTGCGCGCAGGGTCAGGTCGGAGATCCATCTGCCCACTGCGCCGCCAATGGCAGCCGCAATGAAGAACATGAAAAAGCCGATGAACGACCCGATGAATGCGATCAATCCGCTGGCGATCAACGAGAAAATGGAAGTGACTGCAAAGCCGATCAGGTAGTCGTACCATTCAGCGGTATCGAACGCCTTTTTATGGGCGCGCGAGCAGTCCTTGCAGATGTAGCCCGTCGGTATGCGGACAGCACAGGATGTGCAAATGGGATTTTCGCAGCGTTTGCAGCGCAGTGACGTTTCACGGGTGGGATGGGCGTAACAGTATAGGGCTGTGGTTTCGGTCATCGTGGAAATCCTAGTGAGTTTTCATTCATGTGGGCAGTGATATTACGGTAGAAATAGCCGGGGTCTCCAAAACGGACAAATTGCGCCGTCACATCGGCGGCGGTGACCATTACCTGGTCATCTTCCATCAGTGGTGTAGGCGGCTGACCATCCACACTCAGGACGGCGTTCTCACTCTTGATAACAATATGCACCGAAGAACCTGCCGCCAGCACAACCGCACGGTCAACAGAAAGATGCGGCGCAATTGGCACAAGCAGGATGTTGCGCAATTCGGGCGGCAGGATGGGTCCGCCCGCCGCGAGCGCGTATGCCGTGGAACCCGTCGCCGTGGCAGCGATCAAACCATCTGCGACGTAACTTGTCAACTGGCGGGTATCCACGAAAGCGGTTAAACGCACGGGGCGCAGGTTTTGTCCGCGCCCGACCACCACTTCGTTCAGCGCATTGGATTGCCCAAGGCTTTCCCCTGCGCGGAGATGTTCGGCGCGCAGCATCATCCGGTTTTCGATCCATGCTTCGCCGTTGAGCAATTTTTCAAAGTACTCGCGCCATTCCTTGCGGTCAATTTGAATCAGAAACCCCAGCCTGCCGAGGTTCACGCCCAAAATAGGCACGCCCGAAGGCGCGCACAAATGACCTGCCCGCAGCACACTGCCATCCCCGCCGACAGTGATGAGCATGTCGAATTCACCTTTTTTGACGCGCTTGCGCAGGTTTTCATCATACAAAGAACCGACAGGCGCGTCCATGCCTTTTTCTTTTAAGAAGGCCGATATGGCTTCGGCTTCTGTGAAGGCTTCCGGCATTTTTGGGTACGCCGTTACAACGGGGCGTTTTGGGATGAATGGCGCGGACATGCTGGAAATTATACCTTTTGTCGGTTATGAAGAGGACGCTAATCCACACTATGCCAGTTTCTCTTCACAGGCATTCCGATACCCGCATCTTTTACAACGGGACGCCTGCTCATGCGAACGATGGACATTTCTCCTCACGTCATCTTCGCGCATGTCTGCCAATAACTCGATCAATGCGGATTCCAATTCGCGGGTGTAGTCCACTGCAAAATCACGGTTCTCATAATGGATGATGCCGTAGGGCGGGCGTTTTTTGTATGTCTTTTCGACCAGCAGGCAATACGATGCCAGTTGAAAAATATGCGAGTCATACGGCGCTTCCGGCGCGCGCCCAGACTTCACTTCCACGGGGATGATCTGCCCGTTCTTTTCGATGAGGTAATCAGGTTTGCCTGTCAGGCTGAGTGCGGCGTAATACAGCGGCTTTTCCACCTTGCCCCAACCATCCGTGTCGGTGTAGATGACCCGTCCGCCGGGCAGGCCTGCGGCTTGTTGCTGGCGGTTCGATTGCCAGAAAAAGAGCAACGCCAGCAGGAAAAGAAAGAGAACAAGATAGGTCATAGCAATTGATAGGCGAGATATGCCACCAGCGTAAGGATCGCTGCCAGTAACAGCGCCCAGCCCAAAGTCCGCGTGAGAAGCGAGGCGAGGACTTGCCTCCCATGGCGGCGGTGCAAGTCTGTCCCAGCCGCGAGTTCCGTCTGGTTCTCGGAGGGGACGCCTGTTTTGCGATACCACCAGGCGCGGCGGCAGTAGAGGTAACTGCCAATTTCAGAGGAGCGGATCGGGCGCATTGGCAGAGTATAGCACAAATTTTCTAACTGGTTTGAGGACTCCAACGACGTGTGCAAGCAAACCATGTCAGGCAATTTGCTCCCTGCGCCGTCCCCGGCGCAGGGTTTCCCTCGCAAAACGCCGCCGAGGACGGCGGCTTGAGCGACTGCCGCTGACAACCTTTGCGTACACACCCAACGACTCCTGTCGTTGTCAAAAGTCGGGAGATTTTTGAATCCGTGTTTCGCCAATCTGATGTGATAAACTTTCGATGCAAAATCCCTGACGGAGAAAACCCATGTCTAAACGTGAAACCTATTCAATCGAAATTGCGGGCGTCCAACGCGAGCTGCCGCTGTTCGAGATCAAACCTGGTCTGCGCATTGCCATCCTCAACATCCTCGGCGACACCGAACTGGTGCAAGCCAGCGCGCTCGCGCTGGCAAAGCAATTGAAGGATGTTGAGTACGATATTCTTGTGACCGCCGAGGCGAAATCCATCCCGCTGGCGCATGCGCTTTCAGTGGAAACGAACAAGCCATACATTATCCTGCGTAAGTTGTACAAGCCTTACATGGGCGATGCCCTCCAGACTGAAACGCTTTCCATCACTACGGGTCAGCCGCAGGTTTTGATCCTCGATGAAAAAGACCGCGAGAGCATCAAAGGCAAAAAGGTCATGATCCTCGATGATGTCATCAGCACAGGCTCCACGCTGCAGGGCATGCGCATGATCCTCGACAAAGCAGAAGCAACCATTGCGGGCGAAGCGGCGATCCTTACCGAAGGCGACCGCGCCCAGTGGATGCACATCCATGCGCTTGGGCATTTGCCGCTCTTCACCGATTAAATGACTCTGGCCCTCGGAATTGACCCCGGCACCGCCACCACAGGCTACGGTCTCGTGCGCCTCCTGCCAGACGGGGAGCTGGTCGCTGTGGACTTCGGCATTTTCTCCACCCCGAAAGACGAGCTGCCTGCGGTGCGGCTGGAGATGCTGTACAACAACCTGACCAGGTTATTGAAAAAATACAAACCCGAAACCGCCGGCGTGGAAAAATTATTCTTCTCCAGCAATGTGACCACCGCCATCGCCGTGGGACAGGCGCGCGGCGTCATCATGCTGGCGATACAAAAAGCGGGCATTGAAATCTTCGAATACACGCCCAACGAAGTCAAACAAGCCGTGGCAGGCTACGGCTCCGCCGACAAGCGGCAGGTGCAGGAAATGGTGCGCGCGCTATTGCAACTGGAAAAAATCCCCAAACCCGATGATGCCGCCGACGCGCTGGCGGTCGCCATCACACATTTGAATACGAAGCGCTATTGATCTCCAGATAGCCCTGGTGATTACCCACAAGTCTGCATAGGGCAAGGATGAGAGAATTTTGCCACGAATTTCGCGGATTCCCGCTGATTTTTTGGTTCAATCCGCGCAAATTCGCGGAATTCGTGGCTGAGGTTTTGCTCCGAATTGGCAGACGCAAAAGATGTGGGTAATCACCAGAGATGGGTGTGGTCTAAAGTTTCGGAAAGCCGCGCTATTATGGCGCTTTTGCCCGTACTTTGAAGGAGTTTTGCCTGCAAGCCTCCGAAAAAATATTCCACACTTCTCCAGATAGCCCCGTTGACTCGCGCCATTAAAACCCGTATTATGATGAAGCAATAAATCACGCACAGGAAACCTCATGAGCCATTTCTTTATCAGTTACTCAAGACGCGATATGGAGATCGCAGACCAATTCGTAAATTCACTCGCCGAAATGGGAATGGACGTCTGGGTGGACCGCGAAGATATTAAGGTGGGCAATTCATGGCGCGAGCAGATCGTGGAAGCCATTGATACCTGCGATGCCTTTGTGCTCATATTGTCGTCAAATTCCGCCGCCTCCACCAACGTCCATAAGGAAGTCATCCTCGCCCAGGATTCAGCGCGACCCACCTATGTGGTCATGTTGGAAGTTGTCCGCCTGCCCGCCGCGATCCGCTATCAACTGGCGGGTTTGCAATTCATCAACGTTCCATTACTTGGCTTCGAAAAATCCGCGCAAATTCTCATAGACGCCTTGAAGCCGTACCTAAAAAAAAAGACGGATAAAGAATCTCAAAAACAGACCGAACTTGTCATTCAAGGCATCGACCTCTCCGCCTTCGACGCTGAAAAGCAACAACAACTTCTGGCGTTCGTCGCCAGCCTCGCCAACACCGACACTGCGCAACTCAGCATCGCCAACATGACCGCTGGCAGTGTGCATGTCTTCATGGATATGCCCTCCGCCGCCGCGTACCAACTCAAAGCTCTGGCCCTCAACGCCGACCCGCGTTTCAAACAACTGGGCATCGTCTCCCTCCGCATCACAGGCAATACCCTCTTCGTCCACACGGCAAATGGCGCGCTCGACCCCTCACCGATACCCATCCAAACCTTCTTCTCGTCCTTATTCGGCAGGATCGTGACGATCTTTGCCGCGCTCCTCATCCTTGCGGGACTGACAACCTTCATGCCGCCCCGGATGACGCCCATCGCTTCGGACCCCGCCGTCACCTGGTCTGCCACCCCAACCATTCCCACGCTGACGGAGACCCCGTCCGCAACCGCAACACAGACGCCAACCCAAACCGCCACTCCCACGGAGACGCCAACCCCCACAGCCACGCCTGTTGTATATGAGATCATGAACGCTGTTGTCGCAAATGAACGCATCGCCTGCAACTACGGCCCGGGCAACCTGTATCTCAATGACGAGGCCTTACGGCAGGGAATCAAACTTCAAGCGCTGGGGCGTGACATCAACTCCGGCTGGGCATACGTTCAAGCGGATGGGTATCCAAGCCCCTGCTGGGTGAATCTTGAATACATCACACTGGATGGCGAGATCGAAAACCTCGAACCGCTCTATCCCGGAAAAGTAAAACTGCCCCCCTCGAATTTCTGGCCCCCGCCCCAAAACGTCTACTCCATTCGCAGCAAAACGGATGGCAGCAAGTTATCCATCTATTGGGATGCGCTCATCCTTGAACCCGGTGACATGGAAAGCGCCAACGCCCCGCGCTATCTGCTCGAACTTTGGCTGTGCAAGGATGGCGAATTAACCTTCACCCCCATCTTCGCCTGGAACAACAATGTGGTGGTTGACGATGAAGCGGGGTGTTCCGAGCCTTCGAGCGGAGTGATCTATATTTCTGAAAAACACGGCTACCCCGGCCCCGTCGTCATCCCGTGGACACCGCATCCGTAAAACCGGAGTGCAGACTTTAGTCTGCCTTTTGCTGCCGTGCATCACAAATCTTTAGCCGCGAATTACGCTAATCGGCGCGGATTTTTTTCAAATTCGTGAAAATCTGTAATCTGCGGCAAAAAGAGATTTTTTAGCACGATTGAATTTCAAGGTGGCAACTTGGGTTATTTACATCCCCGCGATATTTCTTCAATTGGCAACCCAAATGCCTCATACACAGGCACACCATCCCATTCTACAGGGATGGACAAATTCAATGCGTATGCAACCGTCGCCGCCGTATCGGTGGTGGTGACTGCGGATGTCAGCGCGACGGGCTGAATGCCCGCGCCAAACGCGATCCATGGGATGGTCATATCTTCGGGCAGGCTGGAGCCGTGGATCATGCCGTGTCCGCCGTGATCGGATGTGACGATGATGAGCGTCTCTTCACGGATGCCGCGTGCGTCCAGTTCTGCCAGCAGGTTGCCCAGCGCCTGATCTGCCCGAAAGAGCACACTGAGCTGCTCGCCCGAAAGCCAGCCATAGACGTGTCCCATCCAATCGGCGGTGGGGAAGTGGATGAACAGCAGGTCGAAATCTGCGGGGAAATTTTCGATCAATCGTTCGGTAATCACCAAATCGCGGTCGTTGATGTATTCAAAAATATCGGCGCTTTCGGGTTCGATGACCTGCCGCAGCTTTTCCTTGCCGACGTACATCACGGTTTGCATACCAGCGGCGTGAGCAAGATCGAAAATATCGGTGACTTGGGCAAATCCTTTTTCGGGAGTGTAGTCGTTCCAATCTACGCCGTGTTTGGCGGGACATTGTCCGCTGAGCATGGAGACGTGTGCGGGCAGTGTGGCGCTGGGATGAATTGTCTGCGCGCTGAGGGAGTAGGCGGAGGTCTGCATCAATGCCATCAGGTTCGGCATGGGCGCAAGTGGAATGGCGTCGGGGCGGAGCCCATCGATGGAGAGGATGATGACGCGGCGCGCCAGCGGCTCAGGCTCGGGCGTAAGAGTCGGCTGGGGTGTTGGAGCAGTCGTCGGGGAGGGTGAAGCGGAAACTGTCGGGGCGGGAGTCGCCGTGAGGGGCGTGTCCACGGGCTGGCAGGCGAGCAGGAGCAGGCAAGCCCAGAGGGGGAAAAAATGAGTCCGTGACATTCATCCATTATAAATACGTTGGGGCGGTTGTATGATGAAATAATGGACACAAAAACCTGGCACGAAGAATTGCTTCATCACAACCATACCGATCCGCACAAGCAAGGCTCGGGTCTTTCGGACTTTATCCTGGGTGCGCAGGACGGACTGGTCAACGTCCTCGGCGTGGCGCTGGGAATTGCCGCCGCGACGAACGATGTGCGCGTGGTGTTGGTGGCGGGGCTGGCGACAACCTTTGCCGAATCGATCTCAATGGGTGCGGTGGCGTACACGACCACACTTGCCGACGCGGACTTATATCAAAGCGAACGCGAGCGCGAATATCGGCATGTGCATGAAGCGCCGAATCTTGAAAAAAAGGAAATTCACGATATTTATGAACGCAAGGGGTTTCACGGGGATCTGCTTGACCGCATTGTGGAAACGATCACGGCGAACAAGGATGTGTGGGTGGCGGTGATGATGGCGGAGGAACATCAACTCTCGCCTGTGGATCGCAGGACAGCGTTGAAAGCCGCATGGGTTGTGGGGCTTTCCGCAATTATCGGCTCGCTTGTGCCGATCCTGCCGTTTGTCTTTTTGCCCGTTTCCACCAGCATGTGGACGTCTGTGTTGTTCACCGCGTTGGTCTTGTTTGGCATCGGCGTGCATAAGGCGCGGGTAACAGTCGGCAAGCCGATGCGCAGCGGCCTCGAGATGACTGTGATCGGCATCGTCAGCGCGATGGCGGGTTATTTAGTCGGCGTGCTTCTCAAGGTCCCGCCGCTGCCGTGATGGTTTGCCGAAATATAAATTTGCCAGCAATCCCAGGAACAACACGAAGAGCATCGCCACGATCACCTCTGCGCCCCAGCCGATGACGGGGAGGAAGTTCAGGATTTCCAGCGCGGTATCTTTCAGCAGGGTGGAAAGTCCGTAAATGGCAACGGCGGAATAACCGATCTCTTTGAAGCCGAGTTTGTAGTCGTTGGCCTTGGCAAGATGGACAAGCATATAAATCTCAAGGGCGGTCAGCAAAAGGGACGTGCCAGGAATCGGCGCGGTCAGAGCCGAGAGGATTCCCGCGATCAACGTGTAAATGAGAATGCGCCAGATGGGTTTCATGTTTACATCAGCAGGAACATAAGAGACTGTTTCTCAACTCGTAGGCAAAGACCCTAAAGGTTTCCCACGGTTACGAAAACGCCGTTTTGTGGGCG
>JAUXWL010000613.1 GCA_030680155.1 Anaerolineales bacterium | reverse complement strand
GCTGTCGGCCAGCCAAATCTCGCCATCCTGAATGGTGCAGTGCAGCTGCATCTTGATCTGCGCCAGTTTTGCCAGGGTTTGACTGGTCTCCGGTGGCAGGTTCATGACGGTCAGGTTTTTGGCCCGTTCGAGGTTGCCGCTTTTTTGCTGCCACCAGATGTCGGCGCCACGGCGCGCCTCTTCGGGTCGCGCCATGGCTCCCACAGTGACTTGACGCCGTGTCGGGTGCCTCCTATTTTGTCTCCACCCGCACTCACGCGCAGACTCCGACAAAACATCCGGCCCTACGGCTACGCGGGGGCGTCGCACACCGCTCGTCCGCTAACGCTCCCTCGCTTCCATGTGCTCCTTCATAGCAGGAGTACTGCTATGCCAGTGCAGCATTGACGGCAGGACAGGGTGGTTGCGTTGGTAATGGCGGGTGGCTGAAGCGCGTGATCATCGATCGCCACAAGATGTGATGTCAGTAGTGATGGCTTCTGATCGCGCGGATACTTCTTTGCCGAGCGTAGCCTGTGTTCAAAATAGGCGATGGTACACACTAGCTGGTTGCTCTAGCACCTGAAAATAACAAGTAAGATATTGAAAATGATTGAAGTTATTGTGTAGCGGCCACTTGTTACTGATAGGTATATTCAAGTAATGCAAACACTCCGCTGAAAATTATTGACTTCTTATGTGGGAGTATTATAATTCGTCTTGTAAATAGGTTTTATATAGGCAAGAAAAAAGCCCGTGCGCTAACACGGGCTTTTTGAGACTTCAACCGGGCAGACTAGGTCTGGATCCAGCTAAGGTCGCTTGTTACAGCAAGCAAAGTGTACTCCATGCTGGTCCTCGATGCCATGTTTGGCCCACTAACCAGTGGAGTGCAAGAGATGTCCAAAGAAACAACTGTAACCTTAAAAGGTGTCTCCGGGAGGTCCTATGACTTCGATGTCTATCCGTGGGGCACGCCATTCAAGCCGCTTGGCGCGGTGTACACTGTGTTAAGCAAAATTCCTCCGCACTTTTATGTCAAGTATATTGGCCAAACGGGTGATCTTAGTTGCCGTTTTGACAACCATCATAAACAACCGTCTTTCGACCGGCACGGAAAGACTCATATCGCCATTCACCTTGAGTCATCGGAGTCCAGCCGGCTCTCGAAAGAAGCGGACCTGGTAGTCAGTTACAACCCGACGTGTAACGGCTAGCGGAATACAGGAAGAGCCATGCGTGCACAGCTAAAAAGGATTGCGGAATGTGCCGAGGTTCTTCCCGGGTATGCCCTCAAGGCTCGTGCGGAGCACGAGCCTGAGGGCACTTACCAAGTCATGATGGCTAAGCATATTCCGGATTGCAGACCATATCGGTACATTGATGAGCACGAGCTAAGAATGACGCCGGCGGGTTCGCCTGAGAATTATCGTGTTCAAAAAGGCGACGTGTTGTTTATTTCGCGCGGTGTTCGCAATTGTGCTGCCGTAATTGAATCGGTACCGGAAAAAACAATAGCGTCGGCGACGTTCTACATATTGCGGGTTTATCCAACAGTCGATCCGTCATATCTTGCGTGGTGTCTGAATCAGCCGCCTATCCAAGCCCAAATCGGTCAGATACGAACAGGCGCCGGGACGCCCATCGTGCAGCGCAATGCTCTAGGCGATGTTCAGATTCCTGTTCCGCCACTGGAAGAACAGAAACGCCTCGTCGAACTTGGCGCACTGATGGCTGAAGAACTTCGGCTTCGTAAGAGACTAGTCGAGGCCACTGAGGCCTACCACCGCGTGCTTGGTCAGCAACTGATAACCGAACTGAATCAAGACTAAATCGAATTAAAAGGAGACATGCATCATGTCCGGTAAAATCAAGCAAAGTGAAGTCAACTCCGCAGCATGGGCGGCATGCGACACCTTTCGCGGGGTCGTAGACCCGGCGCAGTACAAGGACTATATCCTGGTGATGCTGTTCCTTAAATACATCTCGGATGTGTGGCGCGATCATTACGAAAAATACAAGAAACAGTATGGTGATGACGATGAGCGTATCCGCCGCAAGCTGGAACGCGAACGCTTCGTGTTGCCGATGGCGGAATACAAGGATACCCAAACCGGCAAGATCGAGGAACGTTTCCTGGCGGATTTTTATAGCCTCTACGAGCGGCGCAGCGCGCCAAATTTCGGTGAACTCATCAATATCGTTCTGGACGCCATCGAAGAGGCGAACAAGACCAAGCTTGAAGGTGTCTTCCGCAACATCGACTTTAACAGCGAAGGCAATTTGGGCAAGACCAAAGACCGAAACAACCGTCTGAAACATCTGCTGGAGGATTTCCATAAGCCTCAGCTCGATATGAGCCCCAGCCGTGTTTCCGGGGACGTGATCGGCAACACTTATATCTACCTGATCGAGCGCTTCGCCTCTGATGCCGGCAAGAAGGCGGGGGAGTTCTATACGCCACACAAGGTTTCCGAACTGCTGGCCAAACTGGTGCACCCAAAGGCGGGCGACCGTATTTGCGATCCGGCCTGCGGTTCCGGCGGCCTGCTCGTCGAAGCGGCGCGTGAGGTTGGCGGCCGCGATTTTGCCCTGTTCGGCATGGAATCGAACGGCAGCACCTGGGCCTTGGCCCGCATGAACATGTTTCTGCATGGCATGGACAGCGCCCGCATCGAGTGGTGCAACACTCTGGCGAGCCCCGCGCTGGTGGAAAACGACCGCTTGATGAAATTCAACATAGTCGTGGCCAACCCGCCGTTCTCGCTGGACAAATGGGGCGCGGCTGAGGCGGAACATGACCGTTTCAACCGCTTCTGGCGCGGCGTTCCGCCCAAGAGCAAAGGCGACTATGCGTTTATCAGTCACATGATCGAGGTTGCGCTGGAAAAAGAAGGCCGCGTCGCCGTCGTGGTGCCGCACGGAGTGCTTTTCCGAGGTGGCGCGGAAGGCCGAATTCGCCAAAAGCTGATCGAGGATAACCTGCTGGATGCGGTGATCGGCTTACCCGCCAATCTGTTTCCTACCACCTCCATCCCGGTAGCGATTCTGGTTTTCGATCGCTCGCGCGAAAAAGGCGGGGCAAACGAGAAGCGGCGCGATGTAATATTGATCGACGCCAGTCGTGATTACCAGCCCGGCAAGAACCACAATGCTTTATTAGAGGAGCATATAAAGAAAATCGTCAGCACCTGTAAGGCGCGCAAGGACATTGACAAGTATGCCCATGTTGCCACTTTCGAGGAAATTCGCGACAACGACTTCAACCTCAATATCCCGCGCTACGTGGACACCTTCGAGGAAGAAGAGGAAATCGACGTTGCCGCCGTGGAGAAGGAAATCGAGCGGTTGGAGGCTGATCTGGTCGAGGTGCGGGCCAAGATGAAGCAATACCTCAAGGTACTGGGTGTATGAGAAAAAATAACGAAAAGTCTGGGCAAGATCGGATTGTCATCTTTCAAGAAAAAGCCATTCGTCGTGCGTGGCACGAAAACCAGTGGTGGTTTTCGGTCATTGACGTGGTGGGCATTCTTTCCGAAGCGGCCATCCCCAAGCGTTATTGGTCTGATCTCAAGCGGAAACTGTCTCAGGAGGCCGGTTCCGGGCAACCGTACGAAAAAATCGTACGGTTGAAACTCACTGCCCCCGACGGGAAGCAACGGGACACTGACGTCGCCAATACCGAAACTCTGTTCCGCATCATCCAGTCTATCCCTTCCCCCAAGGCCGAACCCTTCAAGCGTTGGCTAGCTCAGGTGGGCTACGAGCGGGTAAAGGAGATCGAAGACCCCGAACTTGCCAGTAGCAGAGCCCGCGAGTTATACGAAGCCAAAGGCTACCCCAAGGCATGGATCGAAAAGCGCATGCGCTCCATCGCCATTCGCGGCGAACTCACAGACGAGTGGAAAATGCGTGGCGTTCAGGAGGGCAAGGAATACTCCATCCTCACCGCCGAAATCGCCAAGGCGACCTTCGGCATAACGCCAGCCGAACATCAGAAGCTCAAGAGGCTGGATAAGGTCAAGACCGGCAACAACCTGCGCGATCACATGACCGACCTGGAACTGATCTTCACCATGCTCGGCGAAGCCGGCACCACCGAAATCGCGCGCAAGAAAAATGCCCAAGGCTTCATCGACAACCGCACTGCCGCCAAGCAAGGCGGCACGGTTGCAGGCAACGCCCGCAAGGAGCTGGAGGCCAAAACGGGCACGCCGGTAATCAGCCGCCAGAACTACCTCAATCCACCCGCAGCCGCTTCGGCGGCAATCGCCGTGACTGCTTTCATCGAGACACAGACCGAAGCACTGGCTACAGCGCAGGAAGATAAGTCCAAGACCCACAAACGGGTGGCGGGAAAAACGGCAGACGCCGTAGCGGACTTGCGAGGCAGGAAGAAATCCCGAGGCAAAAAGAAATGACCGAGAATGAATTTCTGCTCTGCTTCATCAAGAAGCCAGCTATCCGTGAATTCCGGATGACTGAGACTGCTGCAACTTGTAAGAAACACTTACAAATTCGACGAGAGTCGGAAAATCTGGAGCTGGAAGGCAAGGGGCGGGGAAAGAAAGAATGACAGCCCGTCACTTCAATACTCTCCCGCTCGGAAGCCTGTTGGAGGTTCCCCCGCAAAATGGGTATTCGCCGATATGCCCAGCCATGCCCACGGGCAAGTGGGTGCTTGGACTCTCCGCCCTGGACGGATATGGACTTGACCTTGCCGGAGCAAAACCGGCTCCACTAGGCGAACCTCTCGTTGATCGGTTTCTACTTGAACCGGGTGACTTCCTAATAAGTCGGTCAAATACGCTCGACAAAGTGGGGCGTGTTGGTGTCTTTCGCGGCGGGCTCGACAACTGCGCCTATCCCGACTTGATGATGCGATTTCGGCCAGATTGCGAGAAGATAAACCCGGACTATCTGGAGACGTATCTCAAGAGTGACGGGGCTGTGAAGTTCATCCGCCAACATGCCACCGGTACCAGCGGAAGCATGAAAAAAATCAATCAAGGAACGGTCGAGGCAATCCCGATTCTAGTGCCACCGATCAATGAGCAGGTTCGGATTGCATCCATACTTGGTGCTTGGTATGAGGCCATCGAAAAAACCGAGCGGTTGATCGCGGCGAAGGAGCGCCTTTATTCCGTGCTTCTGACTACCTTGGTTCATCAGCCCGCCAAAAAGAAGCGGTGGCACCAAAAACATTTAGGTGAAATTGCAACGATTAGGAAGGGGCAACAACTCAATGTCGCCGACATGATCGACGACGGCAAATATTACGCCCTGAATGGAGGTATCCGCTCATCGGGGCGTACCGATAAGTGGAATACTCCCGAAAACACGATTACGATAAGCGAAGGCGGCAACTCGTGTGGTTACGTGAACTTTAACCCCGAGAAATTCTGGTGCGGCGGGCATTGCTACGCACTGATAGACATCAGTGATCTGGCCGATGTTCGCTTCTTGTTCCATTATCTGAAAAGTCGACAAGCTAAGTTGATGGCTTTGCGTGTTGGTTCTGGCCTGCCAAACATCCAGAAAAACGATATCGAATCGTTTACAGTCAATATTTATCCGCTTCCTGAGCAGCACCGCATCGCATCCGTACTCGATGCGGCAAGAGTAGAAATCACGCATCTGGAAAATCTAGTGACCGCATACAAAATCCAGAAGCGTGGCCTGATGCAAAAACTCCTCACCGGCCAATGGCGGGTGAAGATCGCCGAAGAGGTGGGCGCATGAAATTCACCTATGTCGATGAATCAGGAAGCACTGAAGAAGGCGATGTTTTCGTTATGGTGGGTTTACTCATCGACGCTTACCGCCTCCGTAAATACACCAGCAGATTTGATCAGGAGCTCTCAACGTTTCTTTCCAAACACCCGTCCGCACCGAAGGAACTCAAGACGAAAGGCTTTATTAATGGCAGGGGTGGCTGGAGTAGCGTTCCGCCTGATGACCGCAAGCAGTTTCTAGCAGGCATGTGCGATCTGGCTTCGGAAGTCTCGAAGATCTATGGTTTCGGCATGTCGTTCCAGGCCTTCGACCAAGCCTGCGCGAATGGGAGTTACACGCTACCTTGCGTCAAGAACTATTGGGCGCTGAACGGGATGTTCATTAGCGGCCTGATTCAGAAGAAAATGCAAGGCCAGTCAAACAACAAGGGGCTCACTGTGCTCATCTTTGATGACAACAAGGCCCATATGCCTAAAGTTTCGGATGGATTGTATCTGGCCGAACCTTGGTTTGATGGCTTGTATCAGCAGAACAAGAAAGTTAAGGGGAAGAGCCAGTGGTGTACGCCAGCACAGCATGAACGCTTTGATCACATCATCAATACTGCCTTCGCGATCAAGTCAGAGCATTCGTCGTTGGTGCAGGTCGCTGATGCTGTGTGCTATGTCTACCGCCGTCACTTGGAACTCACCGCGCACCCAGAAGCGTACCTAGGCGAACAGGGGTTCTATGCCGGTCTGGTCAAGAAACTTGATGACAAGCGTGAGCGGCTGGGGCGGACGCCAAAGGCTGAGTGCGTTGATTTTTACAATGCCATCAAGCATCCGGCTTGGGAAATCTAGGGGGCACGATGGATAGCTTCCACTTCAACGAAAAATACCTCTCGCAGATTCCGGCGCTGCAAGTGCTGGTCAATCTCGGCTTCGAGTATTTGACGCCTAAGCAGGCGCTGGCCGAGCGTGGCGGCAAGCTGGGTAATGTGCTGCTGGAGGGCGTGCTACGCAAACAATTGAAGGCGATTAACTGCATTCAATACAAAGGGCAGGAGTTTCTTTATAGCGAGGAAAATATCCAGTCCGCTATGCAGCGGCTGAAGAGCGTCAAATACGATGGACTGCAAAAGACCAATGAGGCGATCTACGACCTGTTGACTCTGGGTACGGCACTGGAACAGACCATCGAAGGGGATTCCAAGAGTTTCAACCTGCGCTATGTCGATTGGCGGAACTGGGAACGGAACACCTTTCATGCGACCGCCGAATTCAGCGTGGAACGCAGCCGCAGCATCGAAACCGCGCGGCCGGATATCGTGCTTTTTGTGAACGGTATTCCCTTTGCGGTGATTGAGTGCAAGTCACCCAGCGTGGAAGTGGAGCAAGCCATTTCACAATGTATCCGTAATCAGCAGGACGAATACCTGCCCAAGCTCTTTACCTATGTGCAGTTGGTCATGGGCGTCAACAAGAACGCGGCGCGCTATGCCACGGCGGGCACGCCCGCGAAGTTCTGGAGTTTGTGGCAGGAACTGCGGGACAAAGAGCTGAATGTCGTTGACGCTGTCAATGCGCCGCTTAAGGCGCAAGACAAAGACGCGCTGTTTTCCGGCGATTTCGCGCGGGCGCGAAAATTCTTCGATACTTTGGAAGCGAAAGGCGAACGGCAAGTCACGGAGCAGGACAAGATACTCTATAGCCTGTGCCGCCCAGAGCGGCTATTGGAGTTGATATACAAGTTTATCGTCTATGAAGGCGGTATCAAGAAAATAGCGCGTTATCAGCAGTATTTTGTCGTCAAGTCGACGCTGGATCGAGTAAAGGGACTCGATCACGAAGGCCGGCGCAAGGGCGGCATCATCTGGCATACCCAGGGTTCCGGCAAGTCGCTTACGATGGTGATGCTGGCGCGAGGGTTGGCGCTGGATCGGGATATATCCAATCCGCGTATCGTATTGGTCACTGACCGCTTGGACTTGGATAAGCAACTTGGCAACACGTTTGCGGCTTGCGGGTTAGCGCCTGATCGTGCCAAGACCGGCCGTGATCTGCTTGAGCTCGTGGGCGAAAAGAAAGCCGGGATCGTGACCACATTAATTCACAAGTTCGATAAGGCGCTCAACGTCAAGAAATACCAGGATGAGTCCATCGATATTTTCATGTTGGTGGACGAGAGCCATCGGACCAATTTCGGCGCCTTTGCCGCGCGCATGCGGCAGATGTTCCCGAACGCCTGCTACTTGGGCTTCACCGGGACGCCTCTCCTGAAGGTGGAAAAGAACAACTTTTCCAAGTTTGGCGGCCTGATCGAGCCGCATTATTCCATCCAGCAGGCGGTGAAGGATGGTGCGGTGGTGCCTTTGCTTTATGAAGGGCGGCATGTGGAAATGGTGCAGGACAAGGCCGCCATCGATCTGTGGTTCGAACGGCATACCCAGGGGTTAACCCGTGCGCAGCAGGCGGACTTGAAAAAGAAATATGCGCGGGCGGAAATGCTCAACAAGGCCGATCAGATCGTCTATATGCGCGCCTTCGATATCAGCGAGCATTATCGCGAGAACTGGAAGGATACGGGATACAAAGCGCAGCTTGTCGCGCCGAGCAAACTCACGGCGCTCAAGTATCACGATTATCTGGATGAGATCGGATATTTATCTTCGGAAGTGATCATATCGCCGCCGGATAGTCGCGAGGGTTACGAAGAAGTCGAAGATGAACCTGTCGACGAGGTTGTTAAATTTTGGCAAAAAATGATGAAGCGCTATGGTTCGGAGGAAGAGTACAACAAGCAGATTGTTAATCAGTTTAAATATGGCGAAGATCCCGAAATTCTGATCGTCGTGGATAAACTGATCACCGGCTTCGATGCCCCGCGCAATACGGTAATGTACCTATGCCGTATCCTGCGTGAGCATACCTTGCTGCAGGCGATTGCGCGTGTAAACCGGCTGCATGAAGATGAGGAAACCGGCGCGACGAAGGAGTTTGGTTACATCGTGGATTACGCCAGCGTCCTGGGTGAACTGGATAAAGCGTTGACCATGTATGCCGAGGCCGGTCTGACCGGCTTTGACGAAGAGGACTTGGCCGGGACGCTTAAGTCGGTTCACGAGGAGGTAGCCAAGCTTCCCCAACGGCAGTCCGATCTTTGGGATTTATTTAAAGAGGTGAGGAACCAGCACGACGAGGAGGCCTATGAGACCTTGCTGGCTGACGACGCCGTGCGCGAGGATTTCTATGACCGCTTGGCGGACTACGGGAAAACACTCGGGCTCGCGCTCTCGACTGAGCGTTTTATCACAACCACCCCGGAAGCCAAGCTTAAGCAATACAAGGACGATCTCAGGCGCTTTCAGAAGCTAAAAGCCTCCGTAAAACTTCGTTATGCGGAATCGATAGACTACCGCGATTACGAGCCGAAGATTCAGAAACTGTTGGATACACACATTTCCGCCAGTGAGGTGATCCGGCTAAATGAGCCCGTCAATATCTTCGACGAAAAAACCTTTTTGCAGGTCAAAGAGGAGCGTGGTGTATACGCGACAAAGCCTACTGCGGCTCGCGCTGATGCCATTGCTCATGCGACAAAGAGAGCAATCACCGAGCACATGGAGGAAGACCCGGCCTTCTATGAAAAGTTCTCAAAACTTATCCAGCAGGCTATTGATGACTTCCGGGCCAAGCGTATCTCGGATCAGGAATATCTAAAACGGGTGACCGATATCCGCGACAAGATTGTTAGCCGCAAGCATGATGACGTGCCAAATGCTTTGCAGGGCAATGATCATGCCATGGCGTTTTATGGAATTCTCAAGCCGTTTGTGAGTAACGGTTCTGTGGACATAGTCAAGGCAGAAGGGGCGGCGAGCGATGCGGCTTTGGCCATAGCCGGCATCTTTGATAAAAACTGGAAGGTCAGTTTCTGGGACGACTACGATGCTCAGAAGCGCACCATGAATGATATAGACGATTATCTCTACGATACCCTTAAGAGCGCCCAAGGTATTGATCTGAGCACTAACCAGATGGATGAGATCATTGAGCGGTCAATGCAATTAGCACGACACAGGATGCATGCATGACAGGGAAAATCCACTTCGGAAAAGTCTCGTTTTCATACGATATCCTGCATGTGCCACGCACAACAATGGAAATTGCCGTTCACCCGAATAAAATGGTCATGGTCAAAGCTCCTCTGGGATCATCACAGGAGGAGATAGAGGGCAGGTTAAGAAAACGCGCCAGGTGGGTTCTACGTCAGATTGAGTACTTTCAGCAGTTCGAGCCGCGCACCACTGCAAGGCGTTATGTCAGCGGAGAAACACACCTTTATCTCGGACGGCAGTACCGCCTGAAGATTATTAAATCAGATGCCAATCAAATAAAATTAAAGCGAGGATGGATTCTGATTGAAGTAGAAGAGGACAAAAGTCCTGATCTTGTGAAAGCGCAGCTTGAGTTATGGTATAGATCAAAAGCCTGGGAGCATTTTTTAACGAGTCTCGAGCGATGTATGCATGACTTCGCGCGTATGGGTTACAACACTCCAGGGCTGCAGGTTCGTAAAATGCGTACACGATGGGGTAGCCTGTCGCGTAATGGCAAGCTAACACTAAATTTGTCGCTAGTTCAGGCGCCACGTGAGTGCATCGAATATGTGATTACGCATGAACTGTGCCACCTGAAATATGGCGATCACCGTCCCGCGTTCTACAAGTTGCTGGAAAAGTTTATGCCGGACTGGGGAAAGAGAAAAAGAAAGCTGGAGTTAGCTTTGGTTTGACGGGATATAAGTCTTGCATTAGCGTATCGCAATGCAGAGTTGGTCCCATTATTTTTAAATCAAAGGCGAGGATCCCGAGCAGAACAGAGCTAAACGCGCGGCCTTGGATGCCTGGGTGCAGGGTGTAAGCGCAAAGGGCGACTTCGGGTTGTGGTCTCCGGATGTCGCATTTCAACGTAATAACAAGCCGCGTCAGCGCGCAGGGGGCGATGGGGTTTTTACTGGCGCTAGTTCGATCTGCACCCTGTCATTGCTGTCGGCCAGCCAAATCTCGCCATCCTGAATGGTGCAGTGCAGCTGCATCTTGATCTGCGCCAGTTTTGCCAGGGTTTGACTGGTCTCCGGTGGCAGGTTCATGACGGTCAGGTTTTTGGCCCG
>JAUXWL010000610.1 GCA_030680155.1 Anaerolineales bacterium | reverse complement strand
AAGACGCAACGCCGCAAGGCTTTTTTAGGATTGCCCCTGCGCCAGATGGTACTCTTGCCGATTCCGTCGGGGAAAGGTCAAAATCTTAGCGTCTTGGCGGCTTTGCGTTGAGATTGTTAGATTCAGATTTGGAATTGCTGCAAATGACGATCATCACTTGCCCATAAGCAATCATCTGCTACAATGCAAATCAAAATGACAACACCAAACTCTACAGATCGAAAATTCTTAACGCGCTTCGCCTGGATTTCCATCGGCGCGGCTGTCTTAACGATTGGACTAAAAACCACCGCCTATTTACTGACCGGTTCGGTTGGCTTGCTCTCGGATGCACTCGAGTCTTTCGTCAACCTGGCAGGGGCGGTGATGGCGCTGGCAATGTTGACCATTGCCGCCCGTCCTGCCGATGAAGACCATGCCTATGGTCACAGCAAGGCGGAATATTTTTCAAGCGGTGTGGAAGGGACCTTGATCCTGATCGCTGCCATCAGCATCATCATTGCCGCAGTTCCGAGGCTAATCATCCCGAAACCATTGGAACAGATCGGGTTGGGGCTGGCTGTTTCCGTCCTTGCATCAGTAATAAACCTGATCGCCGCCTTGTTCCTATTACGCGCCGGCAAACGCTATCACTCGATCACGCTTGAAGCAAACGCGCATCATCTCATGACCGATGTATGGACTTCCATAGGCGTGCTGGCAGGCGTCGGTCTGGTGGCAGTTACCGGCTGGGAAAGACTCGATCCGATTGTGGCGTTCATCGTCGCAGGTAATATCATCTGGTCTGGCGTGCGCATTGTCCGTGAATCTGCATTGGGGCTGATGGACACCGCCCTGCCCACCGAAGAACAGGAAATATTAAGAAAGACGCTGGAACCCTACACAAAAAAAGGAGTGCAGTATCACGCCCTGCGCACACGCCAGTCGGGGTCGCGCAGGTTTGCTTCTTTTCACGTGCTGGTCCCTGACGCGTGGACGGTCAAACGCGGGCATCACTTGTTGGAAGATATCGAAGCGGATATCCGCCGGGCCCTTCCGAACATTACGGTGTTCACTCACCTTGAACCGCTAAACGATCCCACCTCGTGGGATGATACGGA
>JAUXWL010000609.1 GCA_030680155.1 Anaerolineales bacterium | reverse complement strand
ACGCGCCAGAGAAGCAGGATTATGGGTGGAGGTGGTGACACTGGTGATTCCGGGGTTCAACGATTCAAACGAAGAGCTATGGGATGCGGCTCGTTTTCTGGCAGGTTTATCTGTGGATATTCCGTGGCACGTGACTGCCTTCCACAAGGATTACAAAATGACCGAGCCCGATAACACCGTCCAAGACGCTCATCCGTGCGGCGGAGATCGGGCGCGAGGCGGGGCTGCGGTATGTGTACGCGGGCAATTTACCAGGCACGGTCGGGGAGTATGAAGATACCCTGTGTCCGGCGTGCAGGCATCGGCTGGTGAAGAGGCGGGGGTATGTCGTCCGCGAGTATCACATCACGGGGGCGGGAAAATGCGAAAAATGCGGAGAATCCATTGCGGGCGTCTGGCATCCAGACCCTACTGGGGTAGGGTTAAATGGGGTTGGTCACCCCCTGTCTGTGTGGTAGGCATGGTTTTGTTGTATAATCCCGCTCGTCGGGAGTGTGAGGAGAAAATCGCCTCCACTCCATCCTATTAATTTCTCTATAGGAGGAGAAACGTGAAACAAAAACTGTCTGTTTTGTTTTCGCTGATGGTGCTCGTAAGCCTCGTGCTTGCAGCTTGCGGCGGCGGCGCCCCCGCAGCCACTGAAGAAGCCGCACCTGAAGCGCCCGCCGCCACCGAAGCGCCCACTGAACCCATGGCTGATTTCGAGGGCAAGTCGCTGACCTCTGAATGTGTTGCCCCCCAGATCATTCAATCTGTTGTGGCGACCGGTCAGTACGAAGTGACCTTCAGCCTGTGCCAGCCCGATCCCGCCTTCACTTCGAAGATCGCCTTCAGCGTGTATGGCATCTATCCTGAGGAATGGATTGAAGCCACCGCCGGTGAAGAAGGCCGCACGAGCGAAGGTCTTGAGAACCCGATCGGCACCGGTCCCTACGTCGTGAGCGAATGGAACCGTGGCGAGAGCATCACCTTCACCGCCAACCCCAATTATTGGGGCGACGCGCCTGAGGCTGAAACCCTCGTCTTCCGCTGGTCCTCTGAATCTGCCTCCCGCCTGCTTGAACTGCAGTCCGGCACGGTGGACGGCATTGACAACGTTGGTCCCGCTGATTTTGATGTGGTCCGTGGCGATTCCAACCTGTCCCTGAACGAGCGCCAGGCTTTGAACGTGTTCTACCTTGCCATGACCAATACCTTCGCGCCGTTTGATAACCAGGATGTCCGTCAGGCGATTGCCAAGGGCATTGACCGCCAGCGCATCGTGGACACCTTCTACCCCGCCGGCTCTGAGCCTGCTTCGCACTTCACACCCTGCGCCATCCCGAATGGCTGTGCTGGTGATGAATGGTATGAGTTCGACGTCGAAGCTGCCCGCGAACAACTGGCTGCCGCCGGCTTCCCCGATGGCTTCTCGACCAAAATATTCTATCGTGATGTGGTGCGCGGTTATCTGCCGCAGGTTAGCAATGTTGCCCAGGATATTCAGGCTCAGTTAAAGGAAAATCTGAATATTGACGCCGAGATCGTCGTGATGGAATCGGGCGCGTTCATCGAAGAATCAACCGCCGGTCGTCTGGATGGTTTCTACCTGCTTGGTTGGGGTGCGGATTATCCGCACATCACCAACTTCCTGGATTTCCACTTTGGCGCTGCCAACCCACAGTTTGGCGTCCAGTCTCCAACATATTATGAACCGATGGTTCAAGGCGCCCAGATCGCTGATCCCGCCGAAGCTGAACCTTTCTATGTTGAAGCCAACAACGCCATTCGCGAATTCGTCCCCATGATCCCCGTGGCTCACGGTGGTTCCGGCACCGCCTACCTCGCGGATGTGACCAATCAGCAAGCCAGCCCGCTCGGCAACGAAGCCTTCTATGTGATGGACCCGGGTGGCCGCGATGTATTCATCTGGATGCAGAACGCCGAACCGATCAGCCTGTTCTGTGCCGATGAGACCGACGGCGAATCCCTGCGCGCCTGCGAACAGGTCGTCGAAGCTCTCTTCGCCTACGAAATCAACGGAACGGCTGTCGTTCCCGCACTGGCCACCGCCTGTGTCCCGAACGCTGACCTGACCGAGTACGTCTGCACCCTGCGCGAAGGCGTCACCTTCCACGATGGCTCGACCTTCGATGCCAACGATGTGGTCGCCACCTTCACCATGGGTCTGGATGCTTCCTCCCCGCTTCACAAGGGCAACACCAGCGCCTGGGAATACTACGATTACCTCTGGGGCTTGATGAACAAGTAAGTCGTTGGTCCTGTAAGAAATAATACGGGATGGCGGAAACCCCGCCATCCCGTATTCTAAAAAGGTAAACCCCGATGCTTCAATATCTCATCCGCAGACTCCTCGCTGTTATTCCGGTCTTATTTGGAATCTTAATTGTTACTTTTATTATTGCGCGCGTGATCCCCGGCGATCCGTGCAAGGCTATTTTGGGTGAAAAAGCCACCCCGGCAGTATGTGAGCGTTTCATCCGCGAAAAGGGACTGGACAAACCCATCCCCGAACAATTATTTATTTACATGGGTGAAGTCTTACGGGGCGACTTTGGAAATTCGATTCGCATGAACGTTCCCGTCACCCGCCTGCTGATCGAACGTCTCCCCACCACCGTGGAATTGAGCCTGTCAGCCCTGCTTGTCAGCATGATCTTCGGCATACCGCTGGGCGTTATTTCCGCCGTGAAACACAATTCGTGGATCGATGTCGTGACTATGGTCTGGGCAAACATTGGCGTATCCATGCCCGTCTTCTGGCTGGGCTTGATGCTGATGTATGTATTCTCCCTTTTGTTGAAAGATACCCCCTTCTGGCTGCCCCCATCCGGGCGCGTCAGCCCCGGCATTCCGACTACTCCATTTTTTGTAGTCTGGGGATGGGACGTTGGGAAGGAAGGCTTCCTCGCTGGATTCCTCATCTTCTTCTCGCGCATGAACATCTTGAACGCGCTTCTAACCTCAAACTGGAAGCTGCTTCGTGATGCGACAGAGCACCTCATCCTGCCGGCCATGGCGCTTGGCACCATCCCCATGGCATTGATCGCCCGTATGACACGTTCCGCCATGTTGGATGTTCTTGGGCAGGATTACATCCGCACGGCAAAAGCCAAAGGGCTTGGAAAATTCGGCGTAATCGTCAAACATGCCTTCAGCAACGCACTCCTGCCGCTTATCACCGTCATCGGGCTTTCGCTTGGCGGTCTACTCGGCGGCGCAGTATTGACAGAAACAGTCTTCGGTCTTTCCGGGCTGGGACGCACCCTTTATGAAGCCATCACCGCGCGTGATTACGTAATTGTCCAATCGTTTACGGTTGTGATCGCTATTTTTTACGTCACCATCAACCTACTGGTGGATATTTCATACGCATACCTCGACCCGCGCATCCGTCTGAACTAGGAACTACAATGGCATACGTTGATACCAATATCGCACAACTGGACGCAGAAGGCATATCCTCCAAGTCTGTTAGTCTTTGGCAGATCACATGGCGCCGTTTATTTCGCCGTCGCTCTGCCGTGGTGGGCATGATCATCCTTGTCTTTCTGATACTGATCGCTCTCACCGCCCAATGGCTGGCTCCCTACGCTTTCGATGAAGTATTGATCGGCAAAGAGAATGTCAAAGCAAGGGAACACCCCTGCATCCACCTCCTCGGATGTTCGCAGGATCGCCCGCAGCATTTCGCGGGCATTGACGGGAACGTCCGCGATCAATTCAGCCGCCTGCTGTATGGCGCACGCCTGAGTCTGATGGTGGGCTTGTCTACAGTGAGCTTCGCTGTCATCATCGGCACCACCCTTGGCGCCCTGGCAGGCTTCTTCGGCGGATGGTGGGATAACATCATCATGCGCTTCATGGATGTGCTGCTGGCATTCCCTTCACTGCTGCTCGCCATTGCCATCGTGACGGTTCTTGGCCCCGGATTGATCAATGCCCTGATCGCGATCGGCATTGTCTCCATCCCAGCCTACGCCCGTGTGATGCGCGCCTCCGTGCTGACTGTGCGTGAAATGGAATACATCTCTGCAACCCGCGCGTTGGGCGGCAGTAATATGCAGATCCTCTTCCAGCGCATTTTGCCGAACGCGCTCACCCCCCTCATCGTGCAAGGAACACTCGGCATTGCATCCGCTATTTTGGATGCCGCCGCGCTCTCCTTCCTTGGGCTGGGCGCGCAACCCCCCACACCCGAATGGGGATCCATGCTTGGCGCTGAGCGCAACCAGGTTTTCACAGCCCCACACCTCGTTTTCTATCCGGGCTTCATGATTATGCTGACCGTGCTTTCCTTCAACCTGATCGGTGACGGTCTGCGCGACGCACTCGACCCAAGATTGGCTCACTCCAGCTAACTCAAAACAAAACGCGACCGTCACCGGTCGCGTTTTTGATTCAATCAATTCGGTTATTGTCTAACCAAACAACCCCCATGCCGCAAGCAGGCTGAAGACGATTGCCACTGCTCCCGAACCGGTCAATACATCCCGCGCCTCGCGCTCATCCTGTAGGGATAACTCTGGTGGAGAGCCGACCACCTTCCAAAGCGGACTGGCGAACAAGGCAAACAACGCGCCGCCCAACAAGCCGCCGATATGCCCCCAATTATCAATACCAGGCGACATGCCGATAAACAGATTGATGGCAATGATGAAGACTGTATTGCCAATTGCCTGGCGCGCCTGACTGCCAAACAACTCACGGTTCTGGTAAAAGAAAACAGCTTGCGCGCCGATCAACCCAAACACCGCCGTGGATGCGCCGACGGAATAACTTCCCTCGCCTGTGAACAGGAACGAAAAGACATTTCCAGCAAACCCACTGAGAAAATACAGCAGGACGAACCGACCATGCCCGAGTTGACGTTCCAAAAACGAGCCAATATTGAACAGCGCATACATATTGAAAAAGATATGCGCCACCGACCCATGCAGGAAAACAGGGGTAATAAACCGCCACAACTCCCCTGCGCGGATGGATTCATTGATGCGCGCCCCGTACACCTCCAGCCAGCCGATGTCATAAACGGCATAACCCCACAACGCCACAGCCAGCATTTGCAGTAAATACATCACCACCGTCACGCCGATCAGGACAAACGTCACCGTCGTTGGGGTGGCAGGCATCCGCACATAGACAGGCTTGGGAGCAGGAGCAGGCTCAGGCGCAGGCAGCGAAGCGTATGTTTCGTTCATAATTCCACCTTACGCTGATGCACGCGTAAATGTTCCGCAGTAATGATGGAGCGCACCTTGTCCACCGTATCATCGAGGTGAAAATCCTGGTTGACGATCACATAATCAAAGGCTTCGATGCGCTGGAATTCCTTGCGGGCGGTGGCAATCCGCAGCGCCAGCGAATCCGCCGACTCGGTCTTACGTTCGCGCAGGCGGCGTTCCAATTCCTCTTCGCTTTCGCAGGTGAGAAAAATAAGCAATGCATGCGGCGCAAGTTTTCGCACCGTCTCCGCGCCCTGCACATCGATGCGCATGATCACATCCTTGCCGCTGGCAAAGGCATCACGCACTTGAGCCTTTGGAATACCCTTGTAATCGCCATACACGATCGCATATTCGATCAATTCATTCTCATCGATCATGCGCGCGAACTCGTCCTTTGAAACAAAAAGATAATCCCTGCCATGCACCTCGTTTTCGCGCCTGTCACGCGTGGTAGCTGTAACCACAAAATGAAATGGAAAGCCGCGTTCCTTCATACGCTGGACAACAGAATCCTTGCCGACACCGGAAGGGCCAGAGATGACGATCAAAAGCGGATTGGGCTGGTTGAGTTGGAATGAATTGGACATCCACGTATTTTACCAAAGAGACGCTTGTGTGCATGCAAAGGTTGTCAGCGGCAGTCGCTCAAGCCGCCGTCCTCGGCGGCGTTTTGCGAGGGAAACCCTGCGCCGGGGACGGCGCAGGGAGCAAATTGCCTGACATGTTTTGCATGCACACGAGACGCTTCGCCTCTTCCTACCTCGGGCCTGATTCGGTTAAAATAGGCGTATGCCTACCTATGACTTTATCTGCAACACCTGCCAGCAGCGCTTCGACATATTCATGACCTTCAGCGAATACGGGACAAAACCAGTGCAATGCACCCACTGTGCCAGCGCAGACGTGCGCCGCCGCATGACAAAAGTGCGCATCGCCAAATCGGAAGACAGCCGCATGGAAAACATGGCAGGCGGATTATCCTCGCTGGATGCATTGGAGAACGATCCGCAAGCGCTCGGCAAAATGATGCGGCAAATGGGCAATGAAATGGGGGAAGACCTGCCAACGGAATTCAATGAAGTGGTGGATAGGCTCGAAGCGGGACAAAGCCCGGAAGAGATCGAATCTGCGCTGCCGGACTTGGGCGCAGAAGCCCCAGATGACAGCAATTCCAAATCTGAATCTAACAATCTCAACGCAAAGCCGCCAAGACGCTAAGATTTTGACCTTTCCCCGACGGAATCGGCAAGAGTACCATCTGGCGCAGGGGCAATCCTAAAAAAGCCTTGCGGCGTTGCGTCTT
>JAUXWL010000013.1 GCA_030680155.1 Anaerolineales bacterium | reverse complement strand
CATCATGTCAATATATGTCGCGGCAGGCGCGCCATTCGTCAGTGATTCAAAATACAAATCATCCACCACCATCACCCCTGTTTCACCCGCAATTTGGTTTGCCAGTTTTGCGTTCTCCACTTCGCCGAGGAAAATCGCCGGCGCGCCCGATGACTTGATGGATTTCACCGCAGACACAATCTCCTGTGCCGACGCGCTCGCCTCGGAACTAAAACTCGGCAGGATGGTATCCACAACCTCAAAGCCGTAACGCTCCGCAAAATATCCCAACGACTCGTGGTTGGTCACCAGCAGTCGGCGCTTGGCAGGGATGGTGCTCACCTGCTCAACGATCCATGCGTCCAACTCACGCAATTCGGCAATATACGCTTCGGCATTGGATGTATAAATCTCCACGCCTTCGGGGTCAGCCTCGATCAAACCATCGCGGATATTCTCCACGTAGGTGATGACGAGATTCGGGTCCAGCCACATGTGCGGATCACCCGCTTCATGGACGTCGCCTTTGCCTGCTTCTGCTTCGTCGGCATGTTCCTCCATTTCACGGGCTTCCAATCCATCCGAAGCAACGATGACCAAACGTTCGCCGCCCGCGTTCTCGATCAGCGATTCCATGAAGCGCTCGTATTCGATGCCGTTCAGAATCAACACATTGCTTGCCGCGATCTTCGCCACATCCGACGGGGCGGGCTGGTAGGCGTGTGCATCCGCGCCGATAGGCAGTAGTGACTTCACTTCTGCACGTTCGCCTGCCACGTTCTGGGCAATGTCTGCGAGGAAGGAAGTCGAGGCGAGCACGCTCAAGGCGTTTGATCCGCTTTGAGGGGCAGACCCGCACCCGGTCAGGAAAAGAAGCGAGAGGGTGAATAGTCCGATAATGGTATTGAAAATCTTTTTCATTAGAGACTCCTGTTTTTTATCCCCCACTGATGTGAGGGACGGGGGGTGTGGATTGTGGCATTTAAAACCATCCGAATATTTACGGAGTGCGGACTTTAGTCCGCAACGACAAGGCAGACTAAAGTCTGCACTCCGATTTTTCGGATAGAAACTTAGCTGGCTGACTCCAAATTTTATTTACACTTGCCGCACAGACCGAACAGTTGCAGCCAATGCTCCTGAATTTGGTAGCCTGTTTTCTTTGCAATCGAAGCGGTCAGCGCATCGAGATCGTCTCCTTCAAAGAAGGCTACGTCGCCGCAATTCTTACATAGCAAAAGATGTTGGTGACCAATGCCCGCTGAGATGAATGCCTGGCATCCCTGCGGCTGATGCACGCGCTGAATGAGATGCAGTTCTTCGAGTTTTTCGAGTGTGCGATATACGGTGACCAGCCCCAGTACGCGATATTTCTTCCGCGCCTGGTCATAGACTTCAATAGGTGTCAGCGCATGGGTTGAGCTATGTACCGTATCCACCACGGCACGCCGCGCCGCCGTGACACGGTATCCGTTGTCATGCAATTGTTCCAGCCATGTATCAGCAACCATAATTTGCTCTTTCGCTATTGAAAATCATTTTCAATAAGTATAAAGGCGAAAAAACGGAATGTCAAGGGGTTATCCCCACCGCGCAGCTTCGCAGCGTTCGCAGGTTGGGTCGCTGCACAACAATGTGTAAGGGTCTGAGTGGATCTTGTTCACTACAGCGCGCAGCAGGTCGCTGACGGGAATGGCTTGAATTGTCATGCCGTTCACATCGGCGCGGCGTGTGAAGGATTTGACCTCGTCGGCAATGGCTTTGAAGCCTTCCGAGTCGCCGGGGAAGTTGGGGCATTCGACAATTCCATTTTCGGTCAGCGCCCAGCGGATGAATTGCATACGCCCCGCCAGTTTTTCGCCGTAGTGAATACTGAAATTGACGCGCTGGTCCATGCCAATCAACAGGACGACGCCATCCTGTTCCGCAAGGGATGCGATGGGCGCGTAGGGTTCGCGGTCTGTTTGCGCGTGGATCAATTGGTCGGATGGTCGGATGGTCAGGTAGTCGAGTGGTCGAGTGGTCGGATGGTCGAGTGGTCGGATGGTCGGATGGTCAACCAAGTGACTATCCAACTACCAGACTACCAGACTACCAAACTACCAAACTACCAAACTACTTCCCTTTCCAATTTGGTTTGCGTTTTTCGATGAAGGCGGTCATGCCTTCTTTTTGATCTTCGGTGGCAAAGAGTTGATAGAAGTCGCGCTTCTCGACGTTGAGACCTTCGGTGAGTGTGGTTTCGAAGGCAGCATTGACGGCGTCCTTCGCCATGCGGACAGCCATCGGCGCGCGTGAGGCGACTTCATCGGCAAAGGTCACGGCGGCATCGAGATACCCTTCAACGGGCACGATGCGATTGGCGAGACCAAATTGCTGCGCTTCTTGCGCAGTCAGTGTGCGGTTGTTGATGACCATCTCCATGGCGAGATGTTTGCCGACGAGGCGGGCCAGGCGTTGTGTGCCGCCTGCGCCAGGGATGACGCCGATGGTAATTTCAGGTTGGCCAAATTTTGCAGATTCACTCGCAATGACCATGTCGCACGAGAGCGCGAATTCACATCCGCCGCCCAATGCCCAACCAGAGACGGCGGCAATGACAGGTTTGCGGATCTTGCGGATGCGATCCCAGACGGCTACACGTTCTTCGACAACCATCTGCACATAGGACGCTTCTGCCATTTCCTTGATGTCTGCTCCGGCGGCGAAGGCTTTTTCATTGCCAGTGACGATGATCGCGCCGATGGCTTCGTCTTTATCAAAGGCTTCCAGCGCGTCAAAGACTTCGCCGAGCATGACGAGGTTGAAGGCGTTCATCGCTTGCGGACGGTTCAACTGCACAATGCCAACGCGTCCGCGCGTTTCAGTCAGGATGGTGGTGTAGGTCATGGTTTCCTCCAGATTTTTTTAGTCAGGTACAGGCAGATTATACCCAGCACAGTTACAGTTGTCAGTCCACTGCAAAAACCAATTAAACACGAGGTTCACACGCGTGCCTCCCGAAGGACATCGGGACGATGTGCTGCACGGTGCAGGCAAAGGGGCACAAAGGAAAACCTTTTCATTATTTAACTCAAGTTGCCACCATGTCAAGAAATCCAAAACCCTTGCCACGAATTCCGCTAATAGGCGCGGATTTTTTTCTCAAATTCGTGAAAATCTGTGTAATCCGCGGCAAAAAGAGATTTTTTTAGCACAATTGAATT
>JAUXWL010000586.1 GCA_030680155.1 Anaerolineales bacterium | reverse complement strand
CTATAACAGACTGTTTACAAGAACTATTTTAATGAACCAGAATAAGCGGGGATTCGTGTCACTATTCTTGCGCGAATTCCCGGACGCTCACTGCTTTTCCCCGTGCTCTTGCAACGTCAGATTTTGAAATGAGAACTGCTGGATCGATATTGTCTATGTCGTAGGCCATGCTATACTGAACCGACAGTGGGATGAATTTGGTCAGTAGCTGGTCTGTAATTGATCGGCTTATCGATGTTTATGGATGGATTGCAATGGAGATTCTAGACATGGCTAATTCGGCACAGATTCCCGTTTCCGCGGCGGACCAGTTGGTAAACGGTGTTAAATTCATTGGTGACGTGGCTGTTCTTCCCGGTATCGGCCAAATAATCGAAGGCAGACTCGGTACAGGTGTGGTCTATGGTCTGGCCGGTTTTGCCGCCCATGCCGTCGTCGGTCCTTTGGGTTGGATCGCGGCCGGACTCGATTCCTATTCCGTCTCATCATCTGGCAATCATCTTTGGGAACTGTTTGGGTCGTCCCGCGCTGCGGTCGTTCAGAGTCCCGCTAGTCCCGCGACATCGGAGTAGGCTCAGCCATGCGGCGGCGCCCTGCCAACTGGCGGTAAGGTACACTAGTGGGTGTTTGGTATTCCCCGCTTGATCCGCTCCCGCCAAGGACGCCGTTTCCAGCACCACAGCGAGCTTTGCCTTCGAGGTCTAGGCCCATTGCGGCCGTCTTCTGGCGCTGCCACAGCCGATTCTAGGGTCTCCCTGCGCCATCTGTATAGCGTCTACTTGGTGGCGCCGTATTTCCCGCGAAAGAACTGCTATCGACGTGTTGCTTGGCGGCCGGCTCACCGCCTCCTACGTGCATTTCTACTTTCCGTCGAACCCGGCGCGACCGCCACCCTGATCTCGCCATGAGCACCGACGAGAAACCTAGTATGTCAACCCATTAATAACGATACATGTATTATGCTGTCGCATATCCATTCCACGACGAGGAGTTGGCCATGCGACAGACTGAATTACACCTTACCGATGAGGATCGCGAGTTGATCGAGTCATACCGGGTAAAG
>JAUXWL010000584.1 GCA_030680155.1 Anaerolineales bacterium | reverse complement strand
CAGACTAAAGTCTGCGCTCCTAAATCTAGTTCCAATCTGGCTATACGCAATTATCTCCATCGCGGTGATGTTCATCTCCTGGCCTTATCTCTGGCTTGACCCAATCGGTAAATTTATCGAGGTCTTCGTCTTCATGTCGGACAACCCGACTCAGTTGAACGTGCTCTTTGCAGGAGAAAATTACCGTGCAGGCGAAATTCCACGCCGCTACCTGCCGATGTTGCTTGCCTACACGCTGACCGAGCCTCTCTGGATTCTGGCAGGCTTCGGCGGGTTGATTGCCTTCTGGAAAGCGGACGCTAAACGCAGACTCACGCTGGCCTTGCTCATATTCTGGTTTCTGATCCCCTTTGCCTACGTTCTCCTGCGCCGCCCTGCCATGTATGACGGCTTCCGTCACTTCCTGTTCATCCTGCCGCCGATTTTTATCTTTGCAGGCTTTGCCTTTGATGCGGTATTCTCATGGCTGAAACAAGCATGGCAAAGAAATGTACTCACTCTCGCCATACTTGCATTCGGAATTCTACCCATCGTTCAACTCCACCCCTACCAATATGTCTACTACAATAACCTCGCGGGCGGAGTTGGCGGTGTCTTCCGTAACTATGAAACGGAGTATTGGCTGACTTGTTATCGCGAAGCAGTGCTCCAGTTAAATGCCGAAGCGCTCGCAGGGTCGCAACTCTTTGTCCGCCGTGAACCATATATCGCCGCGTACTACGCGAGTCCGAACGTCGCCATCCGCGATTTTCGGGCAGAACAAAGCGACATGCAGTCAGGCGATTATTATCTTGTCAGCGCCCGCTCCAATGAAGACTTGAGATTTCTGCGCGACGAACCCGCGTTCATCGAAATCTCCCGCATGGGAGCAACCTTCTGCGTCATCAAACAAATGCCATAACCTGTACCGCAAAATTTATTTTGCGCTGTACCACAAAGCTTGTCCTGAGTTCATCGAAGGATTTATCTTCAGCAATTCCAAATCTGAATCTAACAATCTCAACGCAAAGCCGCCAAGACGCTAAGATTTTGACCTTTCCTCGACGGAATCGGCAAGAGTACCATCTGGCGCAGGGGCAATCCTAAAAAAGCCTTGCGGCCTTGCGTCT
>JAUXWL010000583.1 GCA_030680155.1 Anaerolineales bacterium | reverse complement strand
GTCAATACCCGGCGCGCCTTTGTTGGCCTTCACCCGCTTCCATGCTTGCGCCAGGTTGTCGCTGGCCAGCACTTCGGTAAGCAGTTCTGTTGTCACTTTCACTTCGTCTTGTTTCAAGGCTCGGTGCGTGTTGGCCGCCACCCGCATCTGGCCCGCTCGGGCTTGATCGATTTAGGCAAGGCTTTCACGTCTGCTCCTTGTGTCTCATTGTTTGGCCCTTCAGTGCCCCGACTCCTGGACACCTACTACGGCCTCTGCTGACTTCTGCACCATCACGGCTCGCATTACTGCAGGCCGCGCTGTACTCCTGGATGACGTTGCTGCCTCTTTCTTCGACACGCAGCGGGCAGCTCGCCACGGCGCTGGGTCTTGGTATCCCGGTGGAACCAATCCGGGTTATGTCGTCATTCACTTGCACCGCACGCGGTGCAGATCTCCCCAGGTAAGAACGCAAACTTCTCTAGGCACAAACGCCGCATTTACCGTAGGCGTCGAACCGTTGGGCTTTGCCGTCATGTGCCAGCTCGCCTCGACTCCCTCGGCCTTGACTATGCGGTTTCTGTCCGTCGCCTCGCACATTTGCACTCGGGCTTCCTTCAGACGGTCCTTCGCAGAACCGCCCTTGCCGTCGGCTAGTGGTTAAGATTGCTCGCTATGAGTCCAATTCGGTTCTCCCACAGGGGACTTTCACCCCATAAGTTCGCGCCCATGCTGGGCGCACACCCATCATTCCAGCGGACGGGCGAAAGCCGCCCGCCCCTGAATTCAAACGTTATACGCTTGAATTGGAGCGCCTGTGACTCAGCGATTTGAGTGGGACGAAGCCAAAGCAGCCGCCAATCTGCGCAAGCATGGTGTGCCCTTTGAAGAGGCAGCATCTGTGTTTTCAGACCCGCTGGCGTACACTTTCGGCGATCCCGATCATTCGGTCGGCGAGCAACGGCTGTTGACCTTCGGCTTTTCGCAGTCGGGGCGCCTTCTTGCAGTTGCCCATGCCGAGCGGGGCCGGGCTATCAGAATTATCAGCGCCCGTAAGGCAACTCGACATGAGCGAGGTATATATGAGCAAAGCTAAAGATGAAATGCGCACCGAGTATCGGCGCGAAGACCTAGGCAAGGGCGTTCGTGGCAAGTACTTCGAACGGGTATCGAAGGGAACTAACCTTGTCTTGCTAGAAGATACGGTCGCGAAAGCATTCCCCACCGGCGAGGCAGTGAACGAAGCGCTTCGGGGACTGCTGGCGCTTACCGAGCAAACGGCGCGTATAACTGGTCACTCAAAGCAGACGCCTCGCAAGCGAGCCGCCGTTTAGTTTCGACGTTAAGTCGCACATGCGCATACGCCCAGCCGTTCCCGCTGACGTGGAGGTTCTGAGCCGCATCGCGCTCGCTGCAAAGGCGTCCTGGGGCTACTCACCTTCGCAGTTGGCGGATTGGCATGCAGAGATCATTGTCCCTGCTGAGTCGTTGGCGCGGTGGTTCACGTTCGTAGCGGAGAGCGAGGGCCAAGCGGTTGCATTTGCGCAAGTAAGTCAAGAGAGCAGCCCCTGGGAGTTTCAAGCGCTGTGGGTGCTACCGCAGCACATGCATCGGGGCTTTGGCCGCGCGCTTGTGCGGCACGCCGCGGCGCACGCTGCGGCTCGCGGCCAAGGAGTGTTGGCCATCGACTCAGATCCAAATGCAGAGCCCTTCTACTTGCGCTGCGGTGCTCGGGTCGTCGGTCAAGTACCGGCGCCCATCGAAGGTTCGCCAAACCGTGTGCGGCCACAACTCATCCTCGCCACGAGTGCGACTTAATCGGGTAGGCAACGGCTTCTAACCGTCACCCCCCACACCACCCACCGTGCGGGTCCGCAGTGGGCGGTTCAACAAGTCGGCTCGCTCGACGAAGGCTTCCCTTTCTTTGCCGTGTAACCTTGTGCCTTGCACCACAGG
>JAUXWL010000582.1 GCA_030680155.1 Anaerolineales bacterium | reverse complement strand
CGCCTGGGCCAGGCGCTGTTACATCATGACCCCCCACCAGAAACGCCGCTTCCCTGAACAAGTGGAATTCATGACCTCGGCTGGTTTCATGAGCGGCAAAGGCGACCGTCAAGCCGCGGGATTGCGCGGTGGCGGCATGGTCGGCGTGGTGACTGATATTGGCATGTTGGAACCTGATGAAAACGGCGAAATGATCCTCACCGCCCTGCACCCTGGCAAAACAGCCGCAGACGCCAAAGCCAACACAGGCTGGGATCTGAAAGTCGCCGCGCAATTGAAAACCACGGAACTCGTCACAAAAAAAGAATTGAGAATTCTGCGCGAAGAACTCGACCCAACGGGCATCTATCTCAAAGGCGCAGCCTGACCTCTGTTTCACAGTAATATCCAATGTACGTTCTTGAGCAAGTGAGATATACCCAAACCTGATGACATCCTCTCCCATTCGACACATCCTCTTTGATCTCGGTGGAACACTGATGTACTCCACCACAGATTGGACGCCCGTCCACGAACAGGCGGATCGGGCGTTGGTCGATTCACTGCGCGAACACAATATTCAACTGGATGCGAACCAGTTCCGCGCACGCCTATACGAGTACTACAAACAGCGCGATAAGGATCAACAGGAAACCACGTATCACCTTGTCCTGCGGGAACTGCTCACAGAGTTGGGTCATGCCGAGGTTGCCGAATCAGTTCTCAGGTCCGCGTTGGACGCGTTGTATGCCGTCACCCAACCCAACTGGCAGCTTGAATCCGATGCAGTTGCAATGCTCCAGCAGTTGAAATTCCACCAATATCATCTCGGCATTTTTTCAAACGCGGGCGACGATCAGGATGTGCAGCAGTTGATCGAGAATTTTGGCATCCGCCCATATTTCGATTTTGTGCTGACCTCCGCCGCGTGTTATTATCGCAAGCCGCACCCGCGCGCGTTCGAGATCGCACTTGCACAATGGAACATCATGCCGCAGGAAGCCGCCATGATCGGCGACAGCCTTGAAGCGGATATATTCGGCGCGAAGCAGGTGGGACTGACGACGCTTTGGATCGCGCGCCGCGCGCATTTTACGGACGAGGAAATGCGCCGCATCAAACCTGATTTCAGCCTGCGCAAACTCTCCGAGCTTTTACCCACCCTGGACATGCTCTCCTTTACCCGCCGCTGACGGGGTTCGCGGTACAATCTTCCTCCATGCTTCAAAATAAATTTCTTCCATACGCCGCACTGGCGCTTGGCATCACTGCGCTCAGCCTTTCCGCCATGTTCGTGCGCTGGGCCGATGCGCCCGGCGCAATGACAGGGTTCTACCGCCTGCTCATCTCCACGGTTTTATTGACGCCGTTTTTCATCAAGCAGCAAACCCAGCGCGAGAAAATCGACCGAAAATTTTTACTCTTCCCCATCCTCGGCGGGATCTTCACCGCCTGTGACTTCGCGCTTTGGAATACATCCGTACACTACACCACCGCAGCCAATGCAACCCTGCTTGGCAACACATCACCGCTTTGGGTGGCGCTATTTGCGTTCTTTGTATTTCGCGAAACGCTAAAGGGAAGTTTCTGGTTTGGGCTGCTGCTTGCGCTCACAGGCGCAGCGCTCGTAGTGGGAAGTGATTTCCTACTGCATCCCGCCCTCGGCCTCGGTGACTTAATGGCAAGCGGAGCCGCAATCTTCTATGCAGGCTACCAACTCATCACCCAGCGCGGACGCAGACATATTGACCCATCCCGCTATGTGTGGCTGGTGGGCGTCAGTGCAACGGTCAGCATGTTCATCATCAATCTGAGTTTGGGGAATTCATTTGCTGGCTACTCCACACAGACCTGGCTTGTTTTCCTTGCCACTGCGATCGTCTCCCAAATGATCGGTTATCTCTCCATCACCTACGCGCTCGGACATCTGCCTGCATCGGTCGTCGCGCCTACGCTGGTCGGACAACCCATCCTGACCGCCATCCTCGCCATTCCCCTGCTTGGCGAATTTCCCGCTGCCGTTCAATGGATCGGCGGCGCTGTTGCGCTGGCGGGGATTTACATTGTCAATCAATCACACACAAAAACAAACGCCGAAACCCCAAACGCATAATCCACTCGGAGGAAACCATGATCGACATTCAAATCACAAATGAAAGAGGCCGGGTTCCCGTCACGGTCATTCAGGTCGAAGGTGACATTGACTCCACCACTTATAAGACCTTTCAAGAAATCATACTGGAAACCATCACGAATGGCGCGCGCCACATCCTGGTGGACTTGGCGCATGTTCCCTTCATGAGCAGCGCAGGTCTGCGCGCCTTGCATGAAGCCTTCAACCAGCTACGCAAAGCCAACAACGAAATCAATGACGACGAACTGCGCAAATCCATCAGCACAGGCGGTTACAAATCACCACACCTGAAATTACTCAACCTCTCCGAGCAAGTGAAGGTCGGTTTTGAAACAGCCGGCTTCGATATTTATATCCAAACCTTCACCGATCTAAAAGCCGCCGTCGACTCGTTCTAAGTAGCTCAAGTTGCCACCATGTCAAGAAATCCAAAACCCTTGCCACGAATTCCGCTAATAGGCGCGGATTTTTTCTCAAATTCGTGAAAATCTGTGACATCGTGCCCGTAGGGTAAATCCGCGGCAAAAGAGATTTTTTAGCACAATTGAATTTCAAGGTAGCAACTTAGAAACTTAGGGTCTGTAAATAAATAACTTCCTGCATCATGTCG
>JAUXWL010000581.1 GCA_030680155.1 Anaerolineales bacterium | reverse complement strand
GAGCGGGAATTCGGGCGGGTAGGCCAGCGTCACATCCATGCCGAAGCGGGGCATTTGCAAAATCAGGGATTGGGGCACCGAGATTGGTTTGAGGTAGGAAGCGGCATACGCCCATGAGACAACGATCTTCTTTTTGCGGAGGTCGCGTCCCTTCTTTTCCATGATGGTCATCAGATCCGCGAGGCATTGGAAGGGATGATACACATCGCATTGCATGTTCAACACAGGAGCGCGGCTGGACCTGGCGACATCGTTCAGGTATTTGTTACCATCGCCGTAATCGCAATGGCGGATGGCGATGCCGTCGAAATAGCGCCCGAAGATCTCGCCGATCTCAACGGGCGTATCGCCGTGCGAGATCTGGGTGGTATTGCTGTCAATGAATGCGCCGTGACCGCCCAACTGAGCCATGCCTGCCTCGAACGATCCACGGGTGCGGGTGGACGAGAAGAAGAACAGCATCGCGAGCGCCTTGTCGCGCAGGTAGGGATGCGGCTCCCCCAGCGCGCGCTTGCGTTTCAGGTCCCATGCCACTTCCAAAACGGTTTCGACTTCCTCTTTGGTGAAGTCGAGGTCGCCGATAAAGTCACGTCCGCGAAAATTGGTTTGCATATTTTTTATCTCCTTGTTTTTTTATTCTTCAATATGTAGTCGTCATATTCGTGCGACTATTTTTTCATCCTGAAACGAAAACACGTAATGGCTCGCCGCGCGCAAACCCGTCGTCATCCCAAAAGAGACGCGCGCCTTCACAGTAGTCCACTGCATCGCCCCATGTGGAAAAATCCTCATCGGGCAGGCAGGCCACCACACCCAGCTCCACCACGCCGCCATGATTGACCATAAGCGCAGAGCCGCCTTCCGCGAGACGGCGCATGATACGCGCATAGTATTCCATCAACTGATTGGCATACTGCGCCGCCGCGCCACCCTGCTTGACGATCTCCGAATAATGGAAGAACGGCATGGGCCAGGGCGCTTCACGTTCCACTGCGCCGCCGTAGGTATTCATCAACTCATTCTGCCCGTTGACGGCAAACCCCATGGCAATGGCAGTCTCGAATGCGCGTGGGAGCGTGGAGGTCGCTACAAAATCGAAGGGACCGATCCCCTGTCCGATCTTGCGAGCCAGCGACACACCTCTCTGACTTAGGTGGTCGCCTCCAATCTCGCGGATGGAGTGGCGTCTGATCTCGAGAATCTTCATTTGATCAAGCTGGGTAAAATCGCGTAGAACTCGGTCGCTTTGACCATGTCTTCCAGCGAGACACTGTCGTTGACGGTGTGCGCCGTTTCCTCGTCACCAGGACCAAACCCGATGGAAGGAATACCCGCCTTGCCCGCCCAGTAAATACCATTCGTGGAGAAATTCCACTTACTGCTGGCCGCCTCAGGTAAACCGATCAGCTTGCGCGCTTCCTGCCCGGCCGTGACCAACGGGTGAGTTTCTTCGTACGCCCATGCGGGGAAGTATTTATCCACCGGGAAGATGAAGCCCGTGTAGGAGGGTTCATCGTAGAACAATTCCTCCAACGTAACCGTGTCCTTGAACTCGGCGGGAATTAGATCTTCGACCTGCTTCTTGACAGACTCCTTCGTCTCACCGAAGGTCATGCGGCGGTCAATGAAAATGACGGCTTCATCAGGCACGGCATTGATTGACGGCGTTTTGACATGCAGGTCGCTAACCGTGATCTTGCCATGACCGAGAAACTCATGGTCGCCCAGTTTCGGTTCCAAATCGCGGATGCCTGCAATAACGGGCAAAAGTTTATAGATGGCATTATCGCCGAGGTGATTCGATGCCGCGTGGGCAGACTTCCCCTTGGCAGTGACCTTCATCTCAAGGCGGCCCTTATGTCCGCGATAGACCAGCATCTTGGTCGGCTCGCCAATGACGACGAAATCCGGCTTCACTTTCGGGTCCACTTCAACGAAGGTGTTCGGGGCAATGCCATCGCACCATTCTTCCATGTTGCCAAAATAGTATGCCGTCCAGCCGTCGAGCAGACCGAGGTCTCGCGCAATGGCAAGACCGTAGATCATACCGGGCGTGGAGGCTTTTTCGTCACATGCACCACGCGCATACAGCACGCCATCTTCCACTTTACCAACGAAGGGATCCCATTTCCACGAGGCAGGGTCACCGATGCCAACCGTGTCGATATGCGAGTCGAAAACGATTACCTTCTTGCCGTTGCCGATACGCCCTACGGTATTCCCCATCTTGTCGTAGCGGACTTCGTCAAAGCCGAGTTTTTCCATCTCTGCCTGAATACGCTTTCCGACTTCCCCGATCTGCGATTCCATCGAAGGGATGGCGACAATATCGCGCATGAACTTGACGATGTCTTCACGCGCCGCTTCCACACGCTTTTGGATCTCTTTTGCCTGATCTGTCATTCTATATTCCTCTCGTTTACAAGTTTACAAGTTGAAAATTTCAAGGGTTTTGTTTTTTCAACTAAAAATCAACTACCTACACGCCGCACAATATGGAAATGGAAATACCCGGGGATGAAATAACTCAGTGAATAATCCACGATCCTGCCTTCTGCATCGAACAACTGGGCGTAGAAGTGAAGCAGCACATCACCGCGTTGGATCTCCAACGGCTTCGCCACCTCTGCGGTTGCGCCGATGGCGCTGACATTCGCGCGGGAAGACCTCAGAGCATCCCCGCGACCCAGCAAAAAGTCCAGCACTGAGCCGTTGAAATGGGCAGGCAGTTCCCTTGGAGACAAAACATCTTCAGGAAGGATATCCACCAGATAGGCAACGGGGCGATTGTCGGCGCGAATGATGCGACGCACACGAGTCAGGGCGGAATCCACAGCCACACTCAACGCTTCCGCAAGTTCAGCGGTGGCGGAAACCGTCTCGACATTCAAATCGCTGATGGACATCTCCAGTCCCATGCGCTTCGCAATCGTATCCAGACTCTCCAGCACTTCCAAGCCGCCGTCGAGCGCCTGCACCTTGCCGACCACGAACGTGCCCGAGCCCTGTCTGCGGCGGATCAATCCCTGGGTTTCAAAGGAACGCATGGCCTCGCGCAGTGTGGCGCGAGATACGCCAAGTTGTTTGGCAAGGGCAGGCTCAGAGGGAAGCCGCTGTCCTGCGGGCGCTTTGCTGATCAGCGCCGCGAGGTCTATCTGCAATCGTTGAAAAGGAAAATTAGCCATGATTGATGCTCTCTTTTTGTTCGCAGATGTTTCTGTGCTATTTTTCAATCTGCGCAATCCGCAAAAATCTGCGGATTGTTTAGTCTTCCAACACAGGCACGAAATCAAATTGTGTTACGTCAACGAGTCCCTTGTCAGAAATTCTCAATTCGGGAATGACCACCAGCGCCATCAGGCTCAACTGCATATTCGGGTTATTCAACTCACTGCCGCACATCTTGAAACCATCCAGCACCGTGCCCGCCTTCTTCGCCACAACGTCCGCGCGCTCATTAGACATCAAGCCCGCGATCTGCAACTCCACCAAACCAACCACTTTGCCATCCATCACCACCACCTGGCCGCCGCCGCACTTCGCCAGCTCGTTCGCAGCAATCGCCATGTTTTCATCATCCGTGCCGACTACGATCATGTGATGGCTGTCATGCGCCACCGTCGAACCGATGGCACAGCTGCGCGCAAATTCAAATCCGTTCACCAACCCCACCATGACCTTGCCCGTTGCGCGGTGACGTTCCACCAGTGCGATCTTTGCCAGGTCACGTTTGATGTCCGCTTTGACTTCGCCATTCTCCGCTTTGACCGTCATCCGCAGATGACGGGTCGGCGCCTGATTCTCGATCACGCCGATGACATGCGCCTCGACCTCCGCGCCGTCGGCTGCTCTTGTCCGAAGGACAAAATCCTCCGCTGTGAGTTTTCGCTTCATGTGGATGGAGTTGGTAACCCACTTGGGATATTTCACCACAGGCAATTTGACCTGCCATTCGCCGTCCTCCGCAATGACCTGGCCTTTTGCGATCACCAGACCGGCCTTGAAATTCATCAGGTCATCCACCAGCGCCACATCCGCCCAGCGACCCGGGGCGATCATGCCCATCTCTTTGGTCAGACCGAAATGCTCGGCTGTGTTGATGGTCATCATCTGGATGGCGGTCATCGGGTTCAAGCCTTCGCTGATGGCATGACGCAGGACGCGGTCCATATGCCCCTCTTGAGTCAATGTCGCAGCATGAGAATCATCCGTACACAAGATGAAGCGGCGCGAATCCAGTTTCTTCTCCGTGATGGCTTTGACCTGCGCGGCTACGTCAAACCACGCCGAGCCGTAGCGCAGCATGGCCTTCATGCCCTGGCGGACTCTTGCAATCGCATCGTCCACGCGCGTGCCTTCGTGGTCATCCTCCGCGCCGCCCGCCACATAGCCGTGGAAGGGTAAGCCGAGATCAGGCGAAGCATAATGACCGCCGATGACCTTACCCGCCGCATGGGTCGCGGACATTTCATCGAGCATCTTTCTATCGCTCATGAACACGCCGGGGAAGTTCATCATCTCGCCCAAACCGATGATGCCTTTCCATTGCATGGCTTCAGCAACTTCTTTTGGACCAATGGATGAGCCGGGCGTTTCCAGCCCGGGCGCGGACGGCACGCAAGACGGCATTTGCACCCAGACATGGATGGGCTGTTTCAGCGCTTCATCCACCATCAACTTGACGCCTTTGAGACCGAAGACGTTGGCGATCTCATGCGGGTCGATGAACATGCCGGTCGTGCCGCGCACCGCCACTGCACGGACAAATTCCGTCACTGTGACCATGCCTGATTCGACATGCATGTGCGCGTCCAGCAGGCCAGGGACGAGATAGCGTCCCTTTGCTTCGATGACTTTGGTCTTCTTACCTATCGTATGCCCCGCATCCCGCCCGACGAAGGCGATACGGCCTTTCACAACCGCCACATCGGTATTTGGGATGATCTCCCCGGACTGCACGCTTACCCATTTCCCGCCGCGAATCACAAGGTCGGCATGGGCGCGCCCCATGGCAACATCAATGAGAGCGGCGGTCAGTTTTGTTGATGATGACATAATCGTTATTCCTTAAATCAATATGCGCGGCGTTAGAGAGCGTTTCTTAAGTCAGACCAAAGGTTTTCGCCGTAAAACAGAACCATCATTTGCAAAAAAGCGCCCACTAAACAGCGTTTTCGCAACCGTGGGAAACCTTTAGGGTCTTTGCCTACGAGTTAAGAAACAGTCTCTTAGAAACCCCTGAAGCTAAAGGTAACAAGGTTGAAAATAAAATAACCCAGAAACAAAAATGGTGGGATGGCAAAGCCCCACATGAAGATCGGGTCTTCCTGACTAATGGAAAATGCAGACAGCAGTGAGAAGATCGGTATCAACCGTACGAACAACAGAACCCCCGACCATGATCCCAGCACATAGGCGGAAGGGATGGTAAGCATTGCAGCAAACACCATCAACCCTGACTCGCCCCTGACCAGAGCCAGCATCATAAGGATCACCGCCAAACCGGCAACCACCAATCCCGAAATACCCTCGGAAAGCATAAACAATGTGTTGAGAATGATATCCATCAGCGCCAACCTTTCTAGCCTGCCAGCAAACGTTTGGCAGCCTTGTTGTGTCTTTCGATCAACCGGCCTCGATCAACCGTCGTCAATTGACCTTCTTTTACAATGAACCTTCCGTTCACCACGGTGTAATCCACATGGACGGATTGCCCGAAGACAATCGCGGAGACAGGGTCGTGCATACCGGTAAACTCGAGGCGGTTCAAATTTACGGCGAAGAAGTCGGCGCATTTGCCGGGTTCCAAACTGCCGATGTCGTTGCGACCCAAGACCGCCGCGCCGCCGCGCGTGCCGAGATGCAAGGCTTCGCGGGCTGTCATAAGTTTACGGTCACCCCCACCCTGCCCTCCCCCAGAGGGAGAGGGGGAAGCGGAATAGCCCGTCAGTCCTTCTTTGACACGGGACACGAGCATGGCATTGCGGACTTCCGCCAGCAGGTGCGAGCCATCGTTGGATGCAGACCCATCGACGCCTAACCCTACGTTGACGCCTGCCCGTCGGTATTCTTTGACAGGAGCGATCCCTGACGCTAAACGCATGTTCGAGGTGGGGCAATGCGCCACGCCGCAGTTGTGTTTGGCGAAGACTTTGATCTCCTCGTCGTTGACCCAGACCGCGTGCGCAAACCAGACATCATTACCCACCCAGTCCACTTCCTGCATATAGCCTACGGGACGATGTCCGAACATTTGCATACAAAATTGCTCTTCGTCTTCAGTCTCAGCGAGGTGCGTGTGAAGATGCACGCCATATTCACGCGCCAGTTTCGCAGACTGTTTCATTAAGTCTGAGGTGACGCTGAACGGCGAACATGGCGCAAGCACAATTTGCGTCATCGCGCCTGCCTTGGCATCGTGA
>JAUXWL010000580.1 GCA_030680155.1 Anaerolineales bacterium | reverse complement strand
GAGACTGTTTCTTAACTCGTAGGCAAAGACCCTAAAGGTTTCCCACGGTTACGAAAACGCCGTTTTATGGGCGCTTTTTTGCAAATGATGGTTCTGTTTTGCGGCGAAAACCTTTAGGGTCTGACTTAAGAAACGCTCTCTTACGCAGTTCAATCCCGAAGGGATGGAAGGATTCTTGGACTCAAAGGATACGAAGTACACGAGGTTACTCGATGATTCCCTTTGGGGGAGATTGTTCCACTTTTCTGCAATCCTGCCCGCTGCATCTTTTTAGCTGGTCAAGCCATTGTTGCAGGTTGTTGAGCATGTTGGGTTCAAGTAAGTTTGCCGTGTTTACCAGTTGATACGGGTCGATGACCAGATCGTAATATTCCAACTCGCCGTTTTCATATTTGACAAAGACAAAGGTCTCGGTGCGAATGCCGCGAAAACTTCCGCCGCCGATGCCGGAGAGCAGGTTATCGGTTTCGGGGTCAACCAGTTCGGGATTGTTATTGTAGGAAATATTTTGAATGTCTGTGGCTGTATATTCCCAGATCTGCCCGAACTCGATCAGCAAGGCTTGCCGCCATGGAGCATCCTTGCCCAGCAGGAAAGGCAGGAAGGAACGTCCATCCACAAAATCTGGCGGACTGACGCTCACAATGTCTGCGATGGTGGGAGCAATATCAATGTTGGCCGAGATTTGGCTGACGGTTGTGCCCGGCTGAATGCCCGGTCCGCGGATGAGGAAGGGCACGCGGATATCTTCTTCGTAGGGCGTCCCTTTCCCGGAGGGGATGCGGTGCTCGCCAAGGTGGAAGCCGTTGTCTGAGGTGAAGATGATATAGGTATTGTCCAGTTGACCGTTCTTCTCAAGCGCGAGAATGACATCCTCCACCAGTTCATCCGCCGCCTGCGAAGAGCGGGCACGCGCCTGGAATAGGGAGTTGGCATCGCCTTCATCGAAGTCATCGCCGGTCTCGGTCAGTGCGCGGATGAGTTCGGGTTTGTCGCTCAGGTCCTCCTCCCGAAAGGAGGGGCTTTGCGGATATTTCAGGTCGTTGAACAAGGCCTGATGGCGCGGGGCAGCCGTCGACGGCCCATGAGGCGCGTAGACCGAGATGAAAAGGAAAAAGGGAAGTTCATCCTGTGCGCGTTCGTCAATGAATTGCAGGGATTTGTCCCGTACAACATCGGTGCTGTAATCTTCGGGCGTGTCGCCGTATTCCACCAACGTTCCATTTTCATTCATTGTGTAGTTGTAGTAATAGTTGATGGTGACTTCGGTGGTGACGAATGCGCCCCAGTCCGTCCAGCCGGGTGGGACGTATTCCATGCCCGCGTTGATGGGATAGTTGTTCATATACTTGCCGAACAGCGCGGTTTGATAGCCTGCCGCGTTCAACCAGACGGGCAGCGCTTCTTCCTCCTCCTTTAATTTGAAGAAGCGTGGAAAGCCGGGCGCGTTTTCAAGGATGTCGGTATTGTGAGAATATTGCCCACGGATGATGGAGGTGCGTGACGGACAACAGGCGGGTGTGGTGACGAAAAAATTCGTAAAGGTTGCGCCCTGTTCGCCGATCAGTTGATTGGTTTTCTCCATGTAGGGCATCAACGCATGATCGAGGTCATCGGTGAGGATGATGACGACGTTGGGCGATTCCTTGAACAGACGGGTATTGTTCACTGTGTAAAACCCCGCTGCCAAAACAAAAAGCGCGAGGATCACGCCGATGATCTTTTTTTTCATTAAATCTCCTTGAGCTAACAATCCATTCCGAAAATTCCCGTAGCGCGGACTTCAGTCTGCGAGGCAAGGCAGACTAAAGTCTGCCCTACGATTTACTGTAGCGCGGACTTCAGTCTGCGAGGCAGGGCAGACTAAAGTCTGACCTCCGATTTCCGTAGCGCGGACTTCAGTCTGCGAGGCAAGGGCAGACTAAAGTCTGCCCTACGATTTTTTTTGGATGGACGCTAAATATTTCAGGCAGTATATCACTGCGCCGTATTGCCGCCGTCCACCAGCAGCAAGTGACCTGTCACGAACGATGCTTCGTCCGATGCCAGGAACACAACCGCATTGGCGATCTCTTCAGGTTTGCCAAAGCGTCCCATCGGGATGTATTCACTGGATTCCTTCATCGCTTCCTCCACTGTCACCGGGTCTGAGTTTTCGAAATACCCCTTCTCCATCCAGCGTTCCACGAACGTATCACCCGGGCAAACGGCATTCACGCGGATGCCCTCGCGCGCATAGTCCAGCGCCATTGCCTTGGTCATCATGCCCACCGCGCCTTTGCTCATGATATACGGGAACGCATCCTTGCCCGCCACCACCGACCAATCCGAGCCGTTGTTGACGATGACACCCTTGCCTTGCTCTTTCATGTGCGGCAACACAAGTTTGCACATCCGCCACACCGCTGTGATGTTAATATCAATTGTGGATTGCCACGTCTCCTCATCCGTCGTCTCCGCCGTTCCCTTGGTGACGATGCCCGCATTGTTGAACAAAATATCAATGCGATTAAATTCCTTAAGCGCGGCATCCACCACTCTCTGACAGTCCTCCATCTTCGAGTGATCCGCCTCCACAAACACGCATCGGACTCCCTTGTTCCTGCATTCTGCTTCGACAGTTTTTCCCAGGCTGACGCGCCGCCCCGTGATGACCAAATCCGCGCCCTCTTCCGCAAAGCGAATCGCAGTCGCCTGCCCGATGCCGGATGTGCCGCCTGTGATGATGGCGATTTTATTTTTAAGTCTCATATATGTTCTCCTGTGGGTCATTGCGTAATTGGTGTTCTCTCACAACGGAATCAAACGAAAAGAGGGAAAATATCGGGCGGCTTTATACATGCTTTCCAATGACCCATCCAATACTTCACCCGCCCAACGCGACCAAATCTTAAGCGAAGCCGGGTTGACCTGCACCGCATGTAAAAGCCATGCCGCCACTTCATCATCGGTCAAGGATTCGGCGCGGGCATCGAAGTGACGCCGCCCTGCCTGCAAATGGACATTCGGATTCGCACGCAAATTTTTTACCCAATCGGTATTCCCGCCCCAGCCCGCTGTGATCACAAAATATCCACTCTCTTCCTCACGGCGATATTCCAAAGGAGAGTAACGTGGCTTTCCGCTCTTTCTGCCAGTGGTGGTCAACAGGAGGATGAAATCGCCGAACAAGGGCAAACCAACCTTGTAAAACAGGATGGGAATTTTGAATAACCATTTGAAAACTACCCCCGGGCTGTCTTTTGGAACAAGCCGAGTCATAATGGCATTTTCGACCCACTGCGCAACCCGTCCGAAAAAAGTAATCTTATCTTCCATTATCGTCCACCGTCCATCGTCCGTCGTCCGTCGTCCGATGCAAGTATAATCCCCCATCATGGACAGCAAGACGCTCAACGTACTCGAATATCCCAAAATCCTTGGAAAGCTCGCAGGCTTCTGCGATTTTTCCGCATCGATGGAACTCGCCCGCGCCCTCGAACCGACCGTTTCCTACGACCTCGCCATCTCCCGCCTTGCCGAAACCACCGAAGCGCGTAAACTGCTCTCGTTGCAGGACGTGAGCATCGGCGCAGCGCACGACGTCCGCCAGGCGGCCGACCTCGCCGCCCGCAACGGAGTCCTCGACCCGCACGTATTGCTGGATATCAAATCCACGCTGATCTCCTGCCGTGGGTTGAAAAAGACCTTCGACAAAAAAGAAGGCGAATATCCGCGCCTCGCGTTGATCGTGGAAGGTCTGCCCGATTCGCACGGCATCGTGGACGCCATCACCCGCGTCCTCTCGGAGCGCGGCGAAGTACTGGACTCCGCCTCGGTCAAACTGGCAGACATCCGCCGAAAATTGAAGATCGCCCACGACCGCCTGATGACCCGCCTGCAACGATACGTCACCGACGCCAAAACCGTGACCATGCTGCAAGATACGATCATCACCCAGCGTGACGGGCGGTATGTGATTCCGTTGCGCGCCGAATTCAAAGGCAAGATCAAAGCCATCGTCCATGACCAGTCATCGAGCGGCGCGACGCTGTTCGTCGAGCCATTGCCGGTAGTGGAAGCCAACAACGAAATTCGCGAACTGCAACTCGCCGAGCGGGACGAAGAACGACGCATCCTCGCGGAGGTTTCGTCGCTTGTGGGCGAACATGCTGTCGAAATCAAATACGGCGTGGAGAATCTCGCCGCGCTCGATCTGGCATTTGCCAAGGCGAAGTACGCGGAGGAGTTGTGTGCCAGTGAACCAGTGTTGAAAGAGCCGTCGAAAGTCGAAAGTCGAAAGTCAGATGACGTTCGACCTTTGACCTTTGACCGTAAACCTTCCAACATTCAACCTGCAAACCTGAAACTGCTCCAAGCCCGCCACCCATTACTCGACCTCGAGACCGTCGTCCCCATTGATGTTGACCCTCACGAAGGGACGCGCGCCATCGTTATCACGGGTCCCAACACGGGCGGCAAAACGGTTTCGTTGAAAACCGTCGGCTTGCTGGTGGTCATGGCGCAAAGCGGACTGCACATCCCCACGCAGAGCGGCTCGGAACTGCCCTTCTTCAAATCCGTCTATGCCGACATCGGCGATGAGCAGTCCATCGAGCAGTCGCTTTCCACCTTCAGCGGACATATCACCAACATCATCCGCATCCTGAAAGTGATGGATCATCGCTCGCTGGTCATCTTCGATGAACTTGGCTCCGGCACCGACCCGCAGGAAGGCGCTGCCATCGCGCGCGCGATCCTCACGCACCTGCTCGAAACGGGCGCAATGACTCTCGTCGCCACGCATTATCCCGAATTGAAAACTTTTGCCCACTCAACGGAA
>JAUXWL010000578.1 GCA_030680155.1 Anaerolineales bacterium | reverse complement strand
GAGACTGTTTCTTAACTCGTAGGCAAAGACCCTAAAGGTTTCCCACGGTTACGAAAACGCCGTTTTGTGGGCGCTTTTTTGCAAATTATGGTTCTGTTTTGCGGCGAAAACCTTTAGGGTCTGACTTAAGAAACGCTCTCTTAGGAATTTACATTGAAAAAATCATCCCTCCCTTTCTGGCTGAAATTTTTATACGGCTCCGGCGATTGGGGCATCGCCAGCATCGGCATGATGCGCTCGATCTTCTATGCCATCTACCTGACGGATGTGGTCGGCATCGAGCCACGGCTGGCGTCCATTGGCGCGCTGGTGGGAATTGTCTGGGATGCCATCAACGACCCGCTGATCGGCATGTTGAGTGACCGCATGAAATCGAAATACGGACGCAGGCGTCCGTTCCTGTTGTGGTTCGCAGTCCCGTTCGGGTTCAGTTTCGTTATGCTGTGGTCCGCGCCGAACTGGGAGAGTCAGGTCGGCTTGCTGGTTTATGTCACGCTCGCCTTCATGCTCTCCGACACGCTGACTACGCTGGTCGCCATGCCCTACCTCGCCCTGACCCCCGAACTGACACAGGACTACGACGAGCGTACATCGCTTTCGAGTTTCCGCACTGTCTTTCAATTGCTCGCCGCCATAACCGTCGTCATCGCCGCACCCATGATCGTGGACGGGGTGTTGATCAACGGTGGCACGCAGCAGCAGGGATTTATGCTTGCAGGGGCAATCTTCGGCGCGATTGGGGCGCTGCCACTCTTCCTGATCGGCTTGTTCGTGCGCGAGAGATTTTCTTCCCGCGAGGAAGAGTCGCCCACCTTTCGTGAGACCCTGAAGATGGCGTGGGAGAATATCCCGTTTCGATATGCGGCAGGCATTTACATGTTCAACTGGTCGGCAGTGGACATGGTTGCCATCACCTTCCCGTTCTTTTTGTTGTACTGGGTGGCAAAAGGAGATTTACTGGCGAAGATCAACATTTTTGGCATTGACCTGGCGCTCGAGTCCGCCTTCTTTGGCGTGCTGATGTCGGTCTGTATTTTGTTCGTCCCCTTCTGGTTATGGTTCGCAAAACGATATAATAAGATCAAGGCATACATCGTTGGCATGTGCGCGTGGGTGATTGTGCAAATGTTGATCTTTACCATCCCGCAGGGAGATGTGGAATACCTCCTGCTGATTGCCGCACTGGCGGGTATCGGCGTCTCCGCCGCCTACATCCTGCCCGACTCCATTTTGCCCGACGTGATCGAATGGGACGAACTGCGCACGGGACGCCGCCAGGAGGGAATTTACTACGGCATCCGCACCCTCATCCGCAAGCTGACGGGCGCGCTGGTCATCTTCATTACACTGCAAGTGCTGGGTTGGTCCGGCTACCAATCCCCGCCTGCCGACGCAATCCAGTTTACCCAATCTGACTCCACCCTGTTCTCGATCCGTATGCTGGTTTCCTTCATCGGCGTGACTATTCTGCTTGGCACGATCATTCTTGCATGGTCCTACCCGCTGACGCGTGAGAAATATGAGCGCATCCAAAAACTATTGACGATCCGTAGAAACAAGAACACGGAAACGGAATAACCGTCCCTGCGACCCCAGGCAAGCCAGGCTATGTGCCCATTTATGGGGTTGCAGCCTGACGCTTTCTTGAATTTTAGTGAACGGCGGCTTGATTGAAAGTCCACCCTTAGTATTACAGCGCAAGGTTGCTCCCTGCGCCGTACCCATTCTGGGCACTTTCCCCGGCGCAGGCGTTTTCCAGCAACACGCCGCCGGGGATGTATGCCCAGATATGGGTATGTATGCCCAGATATGGGTACTGCGTCTT
>JAUXWL010000577.1 GCA_030680155.1 Anaerolineales bacterium | reverse complement strand
CATATAAATTGCTTTCACGGCTTGGCAATGCCAAGGCCATTGGTCCCATATTGCTTGGGATGGGCGCGCCTGTGCATGTCTTGCAGACCGGTGACGATGTGAACGCCATCGTGCAGATCGCTTCGGTGGCGGTGATGGATGTGATGGGGAGGTAGTCGGGTAGTCGGATAGTCGGGTAGTCGGATAGTCAGGCAGTTGAAGCCCTTGAAGGTTCTGAGCCTTTGGGGGCTTTTTTGTTTCATCAACGGTATAATGTCGGCATGATTGCAAAGTTTCGTTTTGTTGCCTGCATACGGAAATATACGTGAGTCCACTGCAAAAACCATTTACCACAGAGAACACGGAGCGCACTGAGGAAGAAAATGCAAAACCCTCACGAATTCAGTTTGGGCTGTGCCGAATCCGCAAAAAAACTCCGTGTTCTTTGTGCGCTCTGTGGTGAAGCCGCCTTTTTGCAGTAGAGTCATACGTCGCGCTTTCAGATGTGGATGGCGGCTTTCCTGTTGCGCGGCGACTATGCAGCAGAGCGGGAATTCCAAAGGTTGGACGGCGAGGAGTTCCTGGATGATTATTTTCCGTTGAATACGAGTTCGCGTTTCTAGCAATCATCCCCTTGCAATGAAGGAATCCATTTCGGGGTGTAAAATTTATCGAAGTTCCATCCACAAAACAGCGAGGCGCAGCATGGACATTCCCCAATTAGCCGCAGAGGTTGCAAAAATTTTGGCTCCTTTTCTTCCCTATCTCATTTTGGGAACGGAAGCCGCCGCAAAGGAGGCGGGCAAGCGCTTTGGCGGGGCAATGTGGGACAAAGCCGTGGAATTGTGGGGCAAATTGAAACCCAAGGTGGAAGCCAGCCCGGACGCTAAAAGCGCGGTGGAAAAAGCGGCGCGCAACCCCAAGGATCCGCGCCTGGTGCAAAACCTGGAATACGAACTCGAACAGATTTTTGTGCATGATGAATCTTTTGCACAATCCATCCAGGCGGGGGATTACAACTTGATCGTGGGCGGCGACATGATTGGCAGCAAAACTGCAGTGGGACAAAATCCGCAGGTGGCGGAGCAAATCTTCAACACCAACATCTACGAAGGGAAATCATCCGAACCCATCCCCGTGGAACAATTGACGAAGGAATACCTGCAAGCCCTGATCGTGGAGTGCGAGAAACTGCCGCTGGGGGCGATCCACTTCACACTGGAGGAGGCGGAGCACGAAGCCTCGATTTCGCTCGAAGACGTATACATTGACCTCGATGTCCGCCCCCGCCCGCGCGGCGAACGCGGACAAAAGGAAATGCAGGAGATGGAGCGCGAACCCCAGCGCGTCCCCATCATCGAAGCGCTGAGCGATGGAAACCTGCGCCGCGTGGTCTTGCTGGGCGAGGCTGGCTCCGGCAAGACAACCTGCGTTCACTATTTGACCATCGCGCTTTCCGCCATCCAGCAAAAGGCGATTGCCAAAAAGCCCCTGCCCGAAGGTTCGGCTCTGGCGCGTTACTTCCCCATCCGCCTGGTTTTGCGCGATGCGGTCTTCCCGACGGACCCAAAAACCGGCGGCGTGGACATTCTCTGGAACGCCCTGCGCAGTGACCTGGCGAAGAAGATTGGCGCAGAGCAAGCGGAAAGATTGTTCCCCCATTTGCAAACGCGCATCAAAACCACCCCCTGCCTGATCATGCTGGACGGGCTGGACGAAGTGCCGGAGTCGGAGGAACGCCGCCCGCGCCTGCTGGAAGCCATCCAGCATTTTGCCGCGCCGCTCGAACAAAGCATTGTCATGGTGACGGCGCGCCCCTATGCCTACGACAACCCCAAATGGCATCTGTCTCGATTCGAGACGCTCGACCTGCTGAGTTTCAGCAAAGAACAAATCGAGGGCTTCATCTCACGTTTCTACGATTCCGTGCAGGCCGTGAAGAATTGGGACGATGCGATGGTCGGGTTGCGAAAACGCGATTTGAACGAAGCGGTGCAGAGCCGCCAGTATCTTTACAACCTGGCGGAACGCCCCCTCTTGCTGACGCTGATCGCTTCGGTGGACAGCAGCGGCGCAAAACTGCCCGAGGGACGCGCCGAACTATATATGCAGACGATTGACCTGCTGTTGCAGCGCTGGCATCTCCGTAAGGGAAGCGGATTTACCGAACAGGAAATCGTCCGTTTCTTTTCCTCCAATACCGACAAGGTGCTCGATATCCTCCAGCGGCTGGCATACAAGGTGCATGAACGGCAGGGCAGGCAGGAAAAACCGAGGGAGGATGCGCCCGCCGACATCGAACGGGACGAGGTCTGGAGCGCGTTCGCCCCCTCCCTGCCGCGCGAAATTGACGCAGACTCGCTGTTGACCTTCCTCGAAAAACGCGCGGGTCTGCTGTTGGATCGCGGCGAGGGCGTTTATGTCTTCCCGCACCGTTCGTTTCAGGAGTATCTTGCCGCGGGGTTCCTGAACACCCAATCGGACGAGAAATATCACCTCGACGCCGTCTTCCGCCGCGGACCGAAGTGGTGGCGCGAGGTGGTTCTGCTGGGAATTGCCCGCATGTCCGGCTCGTTAAAAAACGCCGCCGACGAGGTCAACTCGCTGGCGCCGTGCGATCCCGACGAGATGGGCAGGGAGATCACCCCGACCGACTGGCAGGTTGCAGATTTGGCGGGACAAGCCCTGCTCGAAATGCGACTGAAGGAAAAGGGCGGCGACCAGATCAAGTACAAGACCATCATCAAACGCGTTGCCAACTGGCTCGCCGCCCTCCTCGAAGGCTCGCACCTCACCCCGCGCGAGCGCGCCGAAGCGGGCAATACCCTCGCCAAACTCGGCGACCCGCGCCCCGGCATACTCCCCTCTCCCACTGGGACGCGTGCCGACGAAGTCGGTAGAGGGGTTGGGGGTGAGGGTATAAACCTGCTCCTTTGCGAAATCCCCGCCGGAACATTTCAAATGGGAAGCAAGGAAGGCGAAAAGGATTCCGACAAAAGCGAATACCCGCAATTCGAATACGATCTCCCCTACAACTACTTCATGTCGCGCTACCCCGTCACCAACGCGCAGTTCGATCTCTTCGTGAAAGACCCGCACGGCTACACAAACGATGAATGGTGGACAAAGGCAGGCTTGGACTGGCGCAAAGACCGCAAGGGACATAACCGCTACGGCGGTGTTTTCTCGCTCGCCAACCACCCCGTCGTCGGTGTGACGTGGTATGAAGCATACGCCTTCTGCAACTGGCTGACTGATCAGTTCCAAGTTTCAAGTGTCAGGTGTCAGGTTTATGATTCCAAAACTCGTTCCATTGTCGAAGATGCCAATCTAAAACTTGTGCTGAGCGATGTCGAAGCGTCGTCAACTTGTGCTGAGCTCAGTCGAAGCATCGTCAATCGCCAATCGAAAATCCGCCTGCCGACTGAAGCGGAATGGGAACGCGCCGCGCGCGGCGGAGGGGATAAACGCTATCCCTGGAACTCAGATGAGATTACACCCGATCATGCTAATTATTCAGACACAAACCTCAACGTTACCAGCGCCGTGGGCGCCTTCCCTTTTTGGAGGAACGATTACGGCTTACTCGATATGAGCGGCAACGTCTGGGAGTGGTGCGCCACGCGATGGCAGGAGAACTACGAGGATTATTTGAAGAACGAAAAGGAGAACAACCAACCCGAAGGTGCAGTCCTCCGCGTGCTGCGCGGCGGTGCGTTCGACGGCAGTGGTAGGCTCGCGCGTTGCGCCTATCGGTTCAGGTACGATCCGCACTACGAGTACGACTTCTTCGGTTTTCGTGTGGTGGTGGTCTCCCATTTTTCTTAACCTCTGTACTCTGCCGCTCTGAATCTCTGTTCCTCTGAATCTCTTGGGGGGTGTGGGGGGCGCGCCCCCCACCGGTTTTAAAATTTTGTTGAACCAGAACCCTAAAGGTCTCTTTTGCAATCGAGGATGCACTTCAAGCGTGAAGTTCCTGGAAATTCAGTTTCACGTTCTGCTGGAAAGACCTTTAGGGTCTTGCCCTAATTCCTGGAGGTTTGCATGGCACAAAGCGAAATGCCCATCTTCACCCGCACGTTCGATTTTCTGACCTGGCTGCTGCCGATCACCAACCGCTTCCCCACCGCGCACCGGCACACCTTCACTAAAAGATTACTGGACGCCGCCTTCGACCTGCGCGAACAACTGGAAGCCGCAAACCGCCGCAAGGGAAAAGAGCGGCTGGAATACCTCGCCAAAGCGGACGAATCTCTTGATAAAATCAGGACGTACCTGCGGCTCGCCGCCGGGTGGGAGTGGCTGAGCAGGGGACAGTACCAACACGTTGCAAACATGACGACCGAGATCGGCAGGTTGCTCGGCGGTTGGAAGAAAGTAACTCAATAGGCAGTTCACGGCGAAAGCCGTTGATTGCGGGGATACGCCCGTAGACCACCGCGTGCTGCGCGGCGGTGCGTTCAACAACAATGATAGGAACGCGCGATGCGCCTATCGGAACAGGAACAATCCGAACAACGAGAACAACAACATCGGTTTTCGTGTGGTGGTGGTCTCACGCTTTTCTGTTTTTGCCAAAATGTCCGCGCGTCTCATGCAAGGCGGGGATTCGCGGTTGAGGCTCTTTGGAAAAATGGCGGGGCGTATTCCTGGCTGGTTCTACTGCCGAAACCTCCAAGGTCTCCAAGACCTCGGAGGTTTGGAAGCGGAATCAGGCGAATATAAAAGAGCCGCGCGGACTCGGCTTATGCCACTCCGCGCGGCAACCCAGATGACAGTCATCTCGAAGATGACTGTCACCTTTTGAAGCATGTCCAACGAACTTCACTCCTTCGACAACCTCCTGTCCGCCTATCGCAAAGCCGCCAAAGGCAAGCGCGGTCATGCCGATGTGGCGGAATTCGAATACAAACTTGAAGACAACCTTTTACAATTGGGGCGCGAATTGCAAGAACAAACCTACCAGCCGGGCGCGTATCACAGTTTTTACATCCACGACCCAAAAAAGCGGTTAATATCCGCCGCTCCCTTTCGGGACCGGGTGGTGCATCATGCCTTGTGCAACCTGATCGAACCTGTTTTTGAAAAGTCGTTCATTTTTGACTCGTATGCCAACCGCATCGGCAAAGGCACGCACAAGGCGCTCGACCGCGCCCAGGGGTTCGCGCGCCGCTTCCAATACGTGCTGACCTGCGACGTGCGCCAGTATTTTCCAAGCATAGATCATGAAATATTAAAACAGACCCTAAAGGTTTCTCTTGCAATCCATGACCGTAATCGGCAAACCGGCTCAGCGAAATATCCACTGAGTCTGCCGAAAAAACCTTTAGGGTCTCTCGTCTGGCTGGCGGAGAAAATCCTGCACAGCGGCGTTGGCGTCTTGCAGGAGGAATACGACATGGTGTATTTTCCGGAGGACGATTTATTTTCGATCCATCGTCCGCGCGGCTTGCCCATCGGCAACCTGACCAGCCAGTTCTGGGCGAACTGTTATTTGAGTCCCTTCGATCATTTTGTGAAACGGAATTTGCGCTGCAAAGGCTACCTCCGCTACGTGGATGACTTCCTTTTGTTCTCGAACGACAAGGTGGAACTGGACGAGTGGCGCAGGCAGGTTATTGATGAACTCGGCAAATTCCGCCTGACCCTGCACGAAACCAAATGCCAATCGCGTCCGGTTACGGAGGGGATTCCGTTTCTTGGTTTTATCCTTTTTCCGGAACACAGGCGGCTCAAACAGAAAAGGGGAATTGCCTTTCAACGCAAATACAAACTTTCCCGCCGCGCCGTACAACAGGGCAGGCTTTCCTTTGAAGATTTGAAATCCATCGTGCAAGGCTGGGTGAATCACGTTCGATACGGGAATACCTGGAGGCTCCGTCTCGCCATTCTCAACGCCGCTTCCTCGCAACCCGTAACCCGCAACCCGTAACCCGCAACTCAACCCCCACTTTTGATATACTCCCCCAACAACCAATCCAAACCTTATTTACAGGAAATCCCATGACCCACCTCGAATCTACTGCGCGAAAAATTACGGGTATCCTCTTTGCCACGCAATCCCTGGCCTCGGCGGGCTTCATCGCGGCGGCGACGCTCAACGCCATCGTCGGCAAGGAACTTAGCCGGAATGCCAGTTGGGCAGGTGTGCCGACGGCGGTCTATTTGCTGGCAGGCGCGTTCTCGGCGTTCCTGTGGGGATACGTCTTCGACGCCATCGGTCGGCGCGGCGGCTTGACGACAGGACTCAGCATTGGCGTTGTCGGTTCAGGGCTGACGTTCTATGCGATTGCCGTCCATTCCTTTCCGCTTTTTCTGGCAGGCATGGTGCTGATGGGCATGGCGAATGCGGCGGTGCAGCTC
>JAUXWL010000150.1 GCA_030680155.1 Anaerolineales bacterium | reverse complement strand
GCACCACTTCCAACAGTTCGCGTTTGCTGTTCAGGCTCATCATGTGGCTCCTCCGACAGGCTGTTCTGCCTATCGGAAAGTAACATTTTTCCTGATGCAACGTTACTTCTCAAAGTAACATTTTCCGTGATGCAATTCGCGTAATGCGGGCGTTGTCATTTAACAGTATAATCATTTCCTGAAATATGAAAGGAAAAAAATGCTTAACCCCAAAAAATATTTACTTTCCGCCCTACTCATCCTAACCCTGACACTCACCGCCTGCGGCGCAGATGGTTCCACACAGGAATCAACCATCCAAACTGCCGTTGCATTAACAGTCGCTGCGCAGAACACGAATCAACCTGCCAGCGCCGAAACGCCGTCCGCACCGGTTATCCCCACCAGGACACCCTACCAGTTGGAGACACCCACCCTGCCATCCGCGTCATTGCCCACCCAGCAGCAGGGCAGTAACCAAAAATTCGAATGCGCCAAAGCCAGCATCCTGGACGAAACCATCCTGGACGGGACGATCTTCAAACCCGGAGAGCAATTCACCAAAACCTGGTATATCACCAACACCAGCGCCTGTGTGTGGGATTCCAATTACAAGATCGTCTTCTGGTCTGGCAATATTCTGGGCGGCGGATATGTATATAACCTGCCGCAAGTCACCGGCCCCGGGCAGACCGTGCCCATCTCGCTCATATTGACCACCCCCGAAACCGACGGCACCTACCGCTCCGAATGGAAACTCCAGACGCCGGATGGCATCAATTTCGGTGTGGGAGCATACAGCGCCTCCTTTTACACTGAAGTCGTGGTCTCCTCCGCAGTAAACCCGGAATACTCCATCACCTCGGTTGACCTGTACGTCACCCGCGACCCGCTGTATGGCTGCCAGCCTGCGAACATAACCTATACCGCCTATGCCACAATCACAACCAATGGCCCCATGGAATTTGAGTTTAGGTGGCTTCAGCAGGACGGGAACAACTCTGGCATCCAATTTATCAAAGTAACCTCTGCCTCACAACAGACCTTCACTCGCGTGTGGAAACTGGGTCGCACCGCCGGGCAAAACAGCAACCGCTGGTTCCAGATCGTTGTGTTGTCGCCGGTCAACAAATCGTATCCAAAGGTCGGGTTTGAGTTTTTCTGTCCATAACCAACATTCGCATTCGCCACACAGCCGGCGGCCAACGTCGGCTGTGTGTTTTTTAGAGACTGTTTCTTAACTCGTAGGCAAAGACCCTAAAGGTTTCCCACGGTTACGAAAACGCCGTTTTGTGGGCGCTTTTTTTGCAAATGATGGCTCTGTTTTGCGGCGAAAACCTTTAGGGTCTGACTTAAGAAACGCTCTCCTCCTAGGGGAACCATTGCAGACATACGTTCGTCTTTAACTCTTGAAGAAAGATGATGATGGAGGAACCATGTCGCGTAGATTTTCACCCGTTGCCTTTTCCCTTACACTCCTTTTGATTGCCCAACTCGCCTGCAATCTGCCCGCGAGTCAGGCGACACCCGACCCATTCGCCACCCTGAATGGACTTTACACCGCCTCCGCTCAAACGCTGGAAGCGGCTGGCACTGCCACCCCGGGCTTGCCCCTGCCAACCGAGACCCCGCAGGGAACTGCTCCAGTGACGCATACGCCGGTGTACCAGTCACCAGCCCCATCGTCCCGGTGTGATGCGGCGCAGTTCCTGGCGGATGTCACCTACCCGGACGGGAGCCTGATCGCGCGGAACAGCGCCTTCGTCAAGATCTGGCGCATCAAAAATATCGGTTCCTGTGCCTGGACGACATCCTATGCGCTGGTCTTTACGGGCGGCGATTCGCTGGGTGCGGCAGCCACGGTCGGCATGCCTGGCACGGTCAACCCCGGGCAGTATATCGAGATCCCTGTCACCATGACCTCCCCAAATAAGGACGGGAGTTATCGCGGCTACTGGAAATTGCGCAATGCCTCCGGGACTCTATTTGGAATTGGCACACAGGCAGATACCTCCTTCTGGGTGGATATTAAGGTGGTTGGCCCTTCGTTTGTAGCCTATGACTTTGCGGAAGATTACTGCAAAGCCGAGTGGACGAACGGGGAAAATGCGCTCGCCTGCCCCGGCAGTCAGGGGGACGCACAAGGATTTGTGATCCGTCTGAACGCCCCCAAAATGGAAAATGGCGTCACAGAAGATGAACCCGGTCTGCTGACTGTGCCGCAGGACAAGCACAACGGCATCATCAGCGGGCAGTACCCGGCTTTTACGGTGCAGGCTGGCGACCGCTTCCGCACCCTGATCAACTGCCAGCACAATTCGCCCAACTGCAATGTCGTTTTCAGGCTTGATTACCGCAGCAGCGGTCAGGTAAAAACGCTGGCAAGCTGGCAGGAAGTGTACGAAGGCAAGTATTACCCCGTGGACCTCGACCTGAGCGGTCTGGCCGGGCAAACGGTGAAGTTCATCCTGTATGTCAGCGCGAATGGCGGAAACAATCAGGACAACGCCCTCTGGCTGAATCCGCACATCATCCGCCTCGGGTCTCCACCGCCAACTGCCACGCCAAGCCTGACACCGACCTTCACCCTGACACCCACAGCGACATCAACTGCCACGGCGACTGCATCGCCAACCGAGACCGAAACGCCCACTGAGACGCCCCTGCCATAGTGCGTTATAATCGAGTTAACCATTTTCGGAGGTTTAAATCATGAAATTTGGCAAGAATATTTGGCTGACGGGTTTTATATTATCCGCAGTCTTACTAAGTTCCTGTAATATCGGCGAAACGCCAGTCCCCGTCGAGGACCCTGGTGTGATCCAGACGCAGGCCTTTGAGATCGTACTTACCCAGTCTGCTTTGCAGCAAACACAAACCGCGGCGGCTGTTCCGCCAACACCGCTCCCAACCGATACGCAGGCTCCGACCCCCACACTGTCAGGACTTCCTACCATTGGCGCCGGCGGGACGAACACCCCGTTCGCATTCAACACCCAACAACCGGGGCTTACTCCGCTACCACTGCTGACCCCCACTGTGGGCGCCATTAATACAGTCACCACCAAAAATGGCTGTAACGATGGCGCATTCCTTGGAGAGGGAGGCATTGCAGATGGGACAGTCCTGGCTCCCAACAAAGAGTTCAACAAATCCTTCTCTATTCAGAACACCGGAACCTGCACATGGGATGAAGGCTATTCCTTTGCATTCGTGCCTGAATTTTCCACACCGGGTTTCGTCGGATACAGTATTGTATTGGCGAAGGAAAAACCGGAAGATTACACTCCCCCCGGAAAAGGACAGACCTACGTACTTAAGCTGACAGCGCCCAAGGAGCCGGGCACCTATAAAGCCTACTGGAAGTTAAAGGATGATGCTGGTAATTCCTTCGGACCGCTTGTCTGGCTGGAAATTGTCGTCAAGTAATCACCCATAGAGCCAAGGAGAGGTACCATGAATTCAAAACTGCCGATTACCCTGTTGGCAATTGCCCTGCTCATCGCTGCCTGCGCCCCAGCCACGCCAATAGAACCCACCCCGGATGTGAACGCGATCCGCACTTCGGCGGCCAATACAGTGGTGGCAGAATTCACACTCACAGCAGCGGCCTTTACCCCCACCCCCGCCCCGCCCACAGAGACGCCCACGCCGGAATTGCCAACCGAAACGCCGACCATCGCTTTCGCCACCGACCCAACCCAGGCCGCGCTTGGCACTCCCGCCGCCCTGTGTGATGATTATTCCTTCGACCTCACTACACTGGATGTCACCGTCCCGGATGGCACTCCCATGACCCCCGGTCAGGAATTTGTTAAAACCTGGAAGATCAAAAACACCGGCATCTGCACCTGGGACACCGGCTACAAAGCCATCTTCTCCTACAGCCAGCCGCCCAACCAAACCATGAGTGCGCAGCCTGTTCCACTGGCGGCCCTTGTCGCACCCGGAGAAGAAATAGAAGTATCCGTCCAGTTCAAAGCCCCCGCAACACCGGGCGAGTATACCGGCTACTGGCAGATGGTCAATTCAAAGGGCATCCCCTTTGGCACAAAAGATTTCATCCTGATCGTGAAGATTGTCGTCCAATAATTTAAAACAACTCAAGCAAGCCATAAAAGAAAAAGCGCGCCAGTTGGGATTCATCCTGGCTGGCGTTACTTCTTCCGAGCCGCCCGCTCATTATGCCTTCTTTCAATCATGGCTCAACGCCGATCATCACGGCACAATGCAATACCTCGTCAACGCCTCCGGCAAACGCGCCGACCCAAAACTCATCCTACCGGAATGTAAATCAATCCTTGTTTTAGCATTGCCATATACCCCTCTCTCTAATAACCACGCAGAACATTCATCCTTCACCTTTCATCCTTCATCCTTTCATATCGCCGCCTACGCCCTCGGTGACGATTACCACGACATCATCATCCCGCGTTTACAAGAGATCGTCACATTCATCGAAGAACAACTCGATCACCCCATCCCCAACCGCTGCTACACCGACACGGGTCCCATCCTCGAACGCGAGCTAGCCCAACGCGCAGGCTTGGGCTGGGTCGGCAAAAACTCCATGCTCATCAACCCGCAGGCCGGCTCCACCTTTCTGCTTGCCGAGATACTGCTCGGCATTGAACTCGAACCCGACGACCCTTTCTCCACCGACCACTGCGGAACCTGCACCCGCTGCATCGACGCATGTCCCACGCAATGCATCCTCCCAGACCGCACCCTCGACGCCCGCCGCTGCATCTCCTATCTCACCATCGAAAACAAAGGCGACATCCCCGAAGACCTGCGCCTGCCCATGCAAAACTGGATCTTTGGATGCGACATCTGCCAGCAGGTCTGCCCATGGAATCGGTTCTCGCAACCCGCAGACCCGGGCCTCAAGCCATCCATTCCGCTTCCCATTCGGACCTCAGACCTGCTCCTGTTATCCTCGGAGTTTAACCAACGCTTCAAGAAAAGTCCCATCAAACGCGCCAAGCGGCGCGGCTATCTGCGCAACCTTGCAGTTGCAATTGGAAATAAAGGAAGCAAAGACGACATCCCCACTCTCGAACAAGCCGCGCATGCTGTGCGCGAAGAGCCGTTGGTGCGGGAACATGCGAAATGGGCAATCAAACAGATCAACCGTAAATCCGACAGGCAACAGTAGCGCAAGATTTATCTTGCGTGCAAACAAGGCACGTCACGCTGAAAGCGTGACCTACATACCATGAAAAAATTACTCATCGCCACCAACAACAAAGGGAAAGTTGAAGAACTGCAAGACCTGCTGAAAGACACAGGCATCCAGTTCGTCACCCCTGCACAGATCAACCTCGCATTGGAAGTGGAAGAAAACGGCACAACCTATGCAGAGAACGCCGGCAAAAAAGCCATCGCCTTCGCCCAAGCCAGCGGATTGATCTCCCTCGCCGACGACTCAGGTCTCGAAGTGGAGGCGCTCAACGGCGCGCCGGGACTATATTCCGCGCGGTATTCTCCCAAGCCCGGCGCGAAAGATGCAGACCGCCGCGCCTTCCTGTTGGAGAATCTTGCAGGTAAGCCGCGTCCGTGGAAGGCACACTTCCATGCGACGATTGCGATTGCCATACCTTCTGGTGAGGTCGAATTTGCTGAGGGAAATTGCTACGGCGAGATCATCCCGGAAGAACGCGGCACAAGCGGCTTTGGCTATGATCCCATCTTTCTGATGGAAGGCCTGGCAAGGACGATGGCAGAGTTGGAAATGGACGAGAAGAATCGTCTCAGTCACCGTGCGCGGGCGGTGATGAATGCCATGCCGATCTTAAGGAAAATGTTTGGGGTGTAGCAGCAGGCTAGGGCGCGGAGCGAAGCGGAAGCTCATCCAGAAATTTTTTGAGAAGCGCGGCAACAACATCCGGTTGTTCCAGTTGGAGCATGTGTCCCGCATCTTCCACAAGATGAAATTGTGAGTTTGGGATGCCATCGCATAATGATCGCGAGAATTTAGGGGGCATCATCGCATCGTGCGCGCCGCAAAGGATGAGTGTGGGGATTTGAATCTCGGACAAACGATCCATGATGTTGAATTGATTACACGCCTGGAAATCACCGAGCAAAACGGATGGACTTATTTTAAGCATGTGTTGCTTCGAGAGGTTGACCAGATCGGGCGAAGCGTTCCTGCTGAAACAGCCAGAGTTGATCATCTCCACTGCGGACTCAAAAGTGTTCGGATTCGCCGCCGTTTCGAGAACAGCATTTGCCACGCGCATTTTTGCTCCGCCGCCAAGCAGAACCAACCCTGAAATTTTTTCGGGTTGTTTCAAGGCCAGCGTGAGCGCAACCGCACTGCCCATGGAAACTCCCACGAGGACTGCTTCTTTTATTTTCAGTCCATCCATGAATCTGATGACATCTTCAGCGTATGCTTCAATGGATTGCCTGCCTGTATCCCCCGATTGTCCATGACCGGGCAGGTCGAGCGCGTAGGTGGTTTCGCCTTCCAACCTGCGCAGGTAGGGATGCCAGGTTAAATAAATGCCGCCCGCACCATGGATGAATACCAGGGGCGGGCGGGTTTCGTTGCCTGAATTGTGAAATGAATAGTGAATGCCTTCTGCGAAAGGCATGTTAACTCCTGCGGCGGGAGTGATGCAGGCGGTCGGCGGCTTCCTCGGTGAGGGGGATATAGACCCGCACCTGTGTGCCTTTGCCCGGATTGGATTCGATCTGCAACAAGCCGTTGACCAGTTCGGAACGTTCACGCAAATTGACCATGCCAAGGCTGCTGCTGGCGCGTTTGTCGTATGACTCAGACATGGCTTTTACGTCGAAGCCGACGCCGTTATCGCTGATCTCCAACTGGAGCACGCCGGTATCCATCTGCTTCAGCCTGACGTTGATCACTTCGGCGGCGGCATGTTTGCGCGCATTATTGACCGCCTCTTCGATGATGTAGAAGATGACGCCTTGCTTCCCCATTTCAAGCTGTTCCGTAGCGCGCTCGTCGATCTCCACTGCCACCCTTTGAGAAAAGGTCTCCATCATTTTATCCGCCATCGCCTGGACGGCGGCGGCCAGCCCCTGCGACTCAAGGATGAGCGGGCGCAGGGTGAAGAGCATGTGGCGGATTTCCTTGGTAGTGCGGTATGCCAGTTCTTCAAGTTTTACAAGTTCGTCCGAAGCGGCATTGACATCCTTGGTCATCATACGGCGGGTGATATTGAGCCGCATCGCCATGGCCGCAACGGATTGGGTCGGCCCGTCATGCAGGTCGCGCGCCAGTTTTTTGCGCGCTTCTTCATGCACCTCGACCATGCGCTCTTTTTCTTCCACCAGGTCCTGATACAGGCGGGCATTTTGAATGGCGATCACGGCCTGCCTGCCGATGATATCAAGCAATTTGACTCGTTCGACAGTGAAATAGTCAGGCTCGGGATGGGCGAACAAAAGCACCCCATAGACGTTGAATCCGCTGCGGAGCGGGAAGCAATATCCGCTGGTGCAGTTGCGAAGCGCGATCACCCGCCCGAGTTCGGGGTCGTAGCCAACATCCTTGATCGCAAGCGGTTCACCTTCATCCAGCGCATACTTGAGGATGCCTTCCGCAGCGTCGAAGGTGACGCGCATATCGGCAGTGGTAAAACGGCGCGCAGAGCCGATGCGTAGTTTTCCGCCGTTGAAAAGCATCACAACGCCCACCAGCGGGTCGTTGACGATTTCTTCAGGGTCGGGGTTCAGGACTGTAGCGCCCATATCCAGCGCGGAATCCAGCACGCGTTTGTAACTGAGCGAGGAAGACATGGTGGAGGTTAGTTCGTAAATGGCGCGCATGCGTTCGTTTTGCATGGCCCGCTTTTTGTCCTCAGCGTCCACCCATAGGGCGCGGTTTTTTCGCATGTGTACCATCATACGACTGCCGAGAAATCCAAACAGTACACCCAGCGCGAGCATAATCCCCACCACAGACAGCGGGAAGGGATTGCCCACATCTGTTTGACTCCCAACATAAAGCATCAAGACGGAAAACAGAGCCGCAGAGATAAACGAGCCCCAAAATTCAAAATAGACGGATCCTGTCAGGATGGGGAGCAGCCCCGCCCAAAAAACAGGTCCCAATAAGCCGCCCTGCGCCCAGTAGAAGGTGGCAGCCAGAATCCCATCCACAAGCAGGCTGATGCGGCGGTGATAATTCATGCGGTAGTTCATGCCTGCCAGAACGGTCATTACCAGGTTCCAGGCGATCATTAACCCCAGGGGCCAGGAGGAGGGAAGATCGAGATTTCCACCCAGCCCAAGCGCAACGACAAACCCGACCAGTAAAACCCATCTTAATGAGATGGCGAACCAGTCCGCCATGTAGGGCATGTCAAATCGTTTTATCATAACGCGCCAATCATAACGAAAAAAGGATGGTTGTGCAACTTGCCTGACGTTACAGCTAAATTACATATATAGACTACCTGCGACAAATCAAATTTCATAGCCCATGCGCGCCAGAGCTTCCCCAAGTCTCTCTTTTAGCACGGATTGCTGGGGTTCTGTATAGACTCCACGGAATCTGCCGATCTTGCCTTTGTGGAAGTGCAAGCCCTGCTGCTCATCATTGGCGCCGGGACGGTATTGCTCGATCACCGCGCGGACCTCGGGCTTGCTCCGGTCCAGTTTGAGATAGCCCACCAGTTTGGCGGATTCGGCGTCATAGTTCGTGAGCAGGTCTTCGTAGCGGGCGACAAGCACGTTCTTTTCCTTCATCCACTTCTCCCAAATGCGGACGTACTCCATGGTGAAGTTCAGGCTTTTGTCGAAGTCGGAGAGATGCGAGAAGGCGTTGGGGCGTCCCTTGGCGATGGCGCGCTGCCCGAAGTCAAAGGCGGAGAGCATGGCGTCGCGCGGGTCACGATAAATGTATGTGATGCGCAGCAAGCCCAGGGCGGAGAGCAGACGCGAAGAAGTCGTCGGCGCGGAATGGGCTTTGATGACGAACGTATTGCCCAGCAAAGCGGGAACGCTCACCATCCCCAACCTGCGGGCGGAGAGAATGCTGATGTTGCAATTCACTTCCGTGAGGATGTTTTGCAGGCGGTAATGTTCACGGATGTCACGCGCGTCGGCACAGCCTGTGGTTTTCATGAGGTCATGGATGAGGTTATAGTGCCAGCCCGAACCTGCGCGCGGCATTCCAACGGAGAGTACGATCATTGATGTTCCTTGTGCATTGAAATTGCAGACAGCCCCACCATGATCCCCGAAACCAGCCAGATGTTTGGGGTCGTGAGCGAATCCTGGGTGAAATTATACAGGGCGATTGCCAGCCACGCAAATACACCAGCGACTGCTGCAAAACGTGTCCAGAGTTCGTTTCGTTTCAGGAGGGAGAGCGTGTCGCCCAGTACATGGAATTGGAATGCCAGGAAGAGGATAAAACCGATCAAACCCGTTTCTGCCAGCAAGCGCACATGCAGATTTTTGGGATTGGGATACAAGCGGCTTTCCGGGCTTAATTGCCGCGCAATTTCAGGGACGGTGGTCAGCGACCAATCGGGCAGGTTCTGATAGATGTAAAATCCGCTCGCGCCCAAGCCCGAGCCTGTCAACGGGTATTCTTCAAAAGCCGCCAACGCCCCAGCGGAATACGCTCCGCGCGCGCCAGCGTTGATGTTGACCATATATTCACTAACGGATTCGACGTTGAATTCCCACAACCTGCGGAAGTAGTTTTTCTGGCTGAGGAACAGGAATGCGCCAACGAGCACACCGACCACAACGGCGATCATTCCCAAACGCAGGATGATGTCAAATGCGCGGCTGCGAAAGCCGTTGGTAAACCACTTCCACACGGAACGCAGGTTATCGCGCCCGAATAACAAGAGGGTCAAGCCCGCCACTGCAATGGTGATGAGCAGTCCGCCGCGCGAGTAGGTGGCGAGCAGTACCAGCGTGGACAATGCCAGCAGGGCAGGCTCCAGCCATGATACGCGGGTGAGGCGGAATTTCGTCAGAATGGCGGCAAAGAGGAAGGGCATGTACACCGTCGCCAGTTGACCCGCCAGCCAGGCGGGTTCATAGGCCAGACCAGAGATGCGATTCGTGCGGACGAGTTCACGCATGGAAAACGCCAACTGCCAATGCGTAACCATTTCTTTATCGAGCAAGCCTGTGTAAAAGGTGACGGCTTGCAAACCGCTCCATGCGAGGTTGAGGCATAGACCTGCAAATATCCATGTGACG
>JAUXWL010000571.1 GCA_030680155.1 Anaerolineales bacterium | reverse complement strand
AAATCCACGGTTCCGATCGGGACCGGTGACTGGGTGGCAGACATTGTAAAGGGCGCCCAGTCCAGGCATGTGGAATTTGCCGTGGTCTCCTGCCCTGAATTTTTACGTGAAGGTTCCGCCATCGGCGACTTCATGAGTCCGCACCGCACGGTCATCGGTTCGCTGGATAAGGAAGCCGCAAACAAGGTCGCGCACCTGCACCTGCCCTTGCGCGCGCCCATCGTCATCACCGACCTGCGCACGGCGGAGATGATCAAGTATGCGAGCAACGCCTTCCTTGCTACAAAAATTTCCTTCATCAACGAATTGGCGGACCTGTGTGAGAAGGTCGGCGCGGATGTGAAGGAAGTGGCGGCGGGCATGGGCTACGATGCGCGCATCGGACGTCACTTTTTGGATGCGGGTCTTGGCTGGGGCGGCTCGTGCTTCCCCAAGGATGTTGAGGCGCTGGCGTACATGGCAAAGGAAAAAGGACTGGAGCCGCGCATTCTCAATAGTGTGATGGATGTCAACTATGACCGCCGCAAGACCGCCGTGCAGCATGTGGCGGAAATGCTCGGCGGCAGTGTGAAAGGCAAGACCATCGGACTGCTTGGTCTGGCGTTCAAACCCAATACCGACGACATGCGCGATGCGCCCGCCATTACGATTGCCGAAGCGTTGGTGGAAGCGGGCGCGAAAGTCCGCGCGTATGATCCCGTGGCAATGGATGTGGCGCGCCCCATCCTGCCAGCGGTGGATATGTTCGATGAGCCGTACCAGGTCGCGGACGGGTGTGACGCGCTGATGGTCATCACCGAGTGGAATGAGTTCAAGCAGCTCGATCTCGAAAAGGTCAAGACCTTGCTTAAGTCGCCTGTGATCTATGACGGGCGTAACATCTACGAACCTGCCCGCATGAAGGAAATGGGCTTCACCTACCGTTCCATTGGGCGTTAGATTTATATAGTCGAATAGTCAGGTGGTCGAATAGTTGGATGGTCAAATACCCGACCACCCGACCACCAGACCACCCGACCACCCGACTACCAGACCACATGACCAATCCCCCCGTTTGTAATTACGAAGGCTCCGATTATCAGCAATCTTTTTGGGACCAGGGCGGGCGCGAATATGAAGACCGCGCTGAAGCCATTGCCTTGAAACGCCTGCTCCCCAAAGGCGGACGCCTGATGCTCGAACTTGGCGCCGGCGCCGGGCGCAACACGCCGCGCTATGCCGGCTTTGACCGTATCGTCGTGCTGGATTATTCGACCACGCAACTGGCGCAAGCCCAGCAGCGGCTCGGACGCCCCGACAAATATATCTATGTCGCGGCAGATGTGTATCGCCTCCCCTTTCGGGACAGGTTGTTCGATGCTGCGACGATGATCCGCGTCCTGCATCACATGGCAGACGCGCCCAAAGCCCTGAGTCAGGTGCGGAACATTTTACAGCCTGGCGGGGTCTTTATTCTTGAGTTTGCCAATAAATTAAACTTCAAAGCCATCCTGCGCTATTTGCTTGGAAGACAGAAGTGGAGTCCATTCGCGCTGGAGCCTGTCGAGTTCGTGAAATTGAACTTCGATTTTCATCCGAAAACCATTCGCAACTGGCTGGGCGAACTCGATTTTTCAGTGGAACGCACGCTCACAGTTTCACATTTCCGTCTCGGGTTGTTGAAACGCATCATCCCCGCCAAACTGCTCGCCACGCTGGACGGTCTCTTTCAGCCCACAGGCGCACTCTGGCAATATACGCCAAGCGTGTTCGTGCGGGCGAAGGCGAATGGTAATGCGGAAGTCATCGAACTTCCCCCGGATGTATTGTCCCTTTTCAAATGCCCCGACTGCGAAAACGGGGACTTGCAGGAGAAACAGGATCATTTGTTCTGCCCGTCGTGCAACGCCTGTTGGTCAGTCACTGATGGCATCTACGATTTTCGTGAACGCATGAAGTAACACGCAAGATTGGGAGACGGCATCATGACCATGCCTCAAAAACCCTTGCCCAAAGTCCCACCTTTTGTGGAAAGAAAGTCAAGACCACCTCGTAAAAACGGTGTGGATACGCGCGGGCTGCTCAGCCTCGTGACCATGCTGGTCAGCCTCGCCGCGTTGACCTCGTCCATGGTGGGGGCAGGCAAGCTTATATTCGATGTGTTATTCAGTGATGACTCTGCAGACCGTTTCAATGGGATATTTGTAAAGGTGGTGGTGTTGGGGGTTGCCTTCCTATTTGGCTGGGGAACGGGACTCGCCAGCATCCGCGGTTTCGGGAACCTGGTCTATTCCTATATTATCAATATCTATGCCTGGGGGTGTCTTATTGCAGTAAGCGCTCTTTATATCAAGGTTATTCAAAAGCTCTATGTACAGACATATAATGCCGAAAAATTCTGGACGTATCTGATCATTCTGCTTGGCGGTTTGATCGTGCTGCTTTTCCTGCACTTGCTGGTGGAAGACCATGACCTGCGCCCGTTCGCCGTTCCCCTGTTAATCATCAGTGTGATGCAGCTGTTTTTCATTATCGTCCGCTATATATTTACCGACGATGCAAAAGGCTGGATGGTGGTGTGCGACTTCACCATCTTCTCGGTCATGATCCTTATCTCGATACTGATGCTATTGCATATTGGCATCTTCTCCCCCCTGCGGGAGGGGATAAACAGTTTGTTCCACCCTGCCCGACTATAATAGCCCCATGACCGACTATAAATTCTTTCACCCCACCGAAGTCCGCTACGGGGATTTGGACCCGCAGGGACATGTCAACAACGCGAAATACCTGACCTACTTCGAGCAGGCGCGTGTCTATTATTTCATGCAGCTGGGCTTGTTCAGCAAAGACCAATCCTTTATGGAAATTGGCGTCATCATTGCGGACATCCACGTCACCTACCATGCGCCCACCCACTACGGCGACTCGATCAAGGTCGGCGTGAAGACCACCAGGATCGGCAGCAAGTCCATGACGGTGGAGCAGTGTGTGATGGACGCTGAAACCGGCAAGGTGATGGCCAGCGGCACAGTGATCCTGGTCACCTTCGATTATGAAGGGCTGAAGACCATCTCCGTGCCGGAGGATTGGAAGAAAAAGATTAGTGAGTTTGAAGGTTTATAGGGTCAAAGGTTACAGGTTGAAGGTTGCAAGTTAAAACCTTCAACCTGTAACCTGAAACTTGCAACTTGTAACTGAAAGGCGCCCCATGTCCCTCCCGAAAATTGACGAAACATATTTCACCCAATTTCTCGTTGACCTGCTCAACGTCCCTTCGCCGACGGGCTTTGCCAGTATGGCAGTGGATTTCGTGGAAAAAGAACTTTCCAAATACAAGCAGCTGCAACTATCGCGCACCCGCAAAGGCGCGTTGCTTGCGAAATGGGAAGTGAAGTCTGACCTGCCGCCCGTTGCCCTGACTGCGCATGTGGATACGCTTGGCGCGGTGGTGAAGGAAATTAAAAGCAATGGACGTTTGAAACTCAGCCGCATTGGTGGGATTCAGTGGCCCACCATTGAGACCGAAGGTGTCTGGGTATTTACATCGAAAGGTGAAAAGATTCGCGGGTCGGTGTTGATCGACGTAGCATCTGGTCACATCCACAGCGGGGCGGATATTCCGCGTGATGACAAGCATTTGGAAGTGCGCCTTGATGCCAAAACCACATCCAAAAAAGAAACACGCGCGTTGGGGATCAATATCGGTGATTGCGTGGCGTTTGATACGCGCACCGAAGTCACGGATGGTTTCATCCGCTCGCGCTTCCTCGATGACAAGGCCTGTGTGGCGAATCTCGTCGCGGCGGTCAAGTCGATGGTGGCAGCAGGCCAAAGTCCGGTGCGAAGCGTGTATTTTCTCATCAGCAATTACGAAGAGGTCGGTCATGGCGCGTCGGCGGGCATCCCGGATGAAGTCGCGGAGTTGGTCACCGTGGATATGGCGGTGGTCGGCGAGGGGCAGGAGTCGGATGAGTTCCACGCGACGTTGTGCATCAAAGACAGCGGCGGCCCGTATCACGAAGGCTTGAACAAAAAGCTGCGCGCAATCGCCGAGCAGCATGACATTCCGTATAAAACGGATGTGTACCCGTTCTACGGCTCGGACGGCGAAGCGTTCTGGCGCGCGGGCGGCGACGTGGCCATGTCGCTGATCGGTCCGGGTATCGACGCCTCGCACAACTACGAGCGCGCCCACATGGACGGCTTGAACGCGACGACGAATTGGATCATGGCGTATCTTCTTAATGAAACACTAACGTAATGAAAGCAGGTCTCATACTATCTTCATCATGAGGATTATGAGGACAAAAAATGACTGAATCAATCGAAGCCAAGATCGGCTCGCTCGCGCCAGACTTCAGCCTGCTGGCCACCAATGGGCAGACCATTTTGCTGACGGATTTCCGTGGCAAACAAAACGTGATCGTGTTCTTCATCCGCGAGACCACCTGTGCGCAGTGTCGTACCCACGTGGCTCAGCTTGGGAAAATGCACGAAAAATTTCGTGAGGCGGGCGCGGAGATCATTGTGATCCTCGGCGAAGACATGGAAAAGGCAAAAGAATACGCGGAAGGGATCGAACTGCCCTTTCCCATCCTCTGTGACCCAGACCGCGCCGTGTACAATCTCTATGAATTGGAGAAATACTTCCTGCTCTTCCAGCGGACAGCTTCGCTGGTGGTGGATAAAGACGGCATCGTCCGTTATTTGAAACGTACCACCATGCCGAATGTCTGGCTGCAGGAAAGCCGTGAACTGTACGGTTTTATGCTCAGCATCGAAGAAGACCAACCCGTTATGCAATAAACATGACCCACCCCGAAATGAAGGTCTCGGGGTGGGTCATGTTTACAGGTAAATGGGAGGCGGATAAATACCGACTACCGCGTCCCATATTAAATTCGGGGGTAATCATGTTTATCACCCTATTCCCTATTCCCCATTCACTGCCCTCCTTGTATATCATGCCCGTAGGGTACAAATTGCGCTTTCCCCTTCCCGAAAAAGCACAATTTGTGACCGCGCTGGGTATACTTGAGCCATGAAACTAGACGCCGCCCTTCCCCCCGTCCAATTGAAAGACATCCCGTCGATTGCGAAAGCCGCCGAAGAGATCGGCTTCGCCGCGTTGTGGACCCAGGAAACCCAGCATGATCCGTTTTTGCCCTGCACACTGATCGCGGAGCACACCTCAAAAATGGACATGGGCACTGCCATCGCCGTGTCGTTTGCGCGTTCGCCCGCCAACCTCGCCTACACCGCCTGGGACCTGGCGGCACAGTCTGAGGGACGATTCATCTTGGGGTTGGGCACGCAGGTCAAGGCGCACATCGAGAGGCGTTTTGGGATGCCATGGCCCGAATCGGTGACGGGGAAACTGCGCGAGCAGATTCAAGTCATCCGTGCATTTTGGGACGCGTGGCAGAATGGCACGAAGTTAAATTTCCGCGGCGAATATTACAAGATCACACTCATGTCGCCGTTCTTTCAGCCGCCTCCATTACCCCCCTCTCCCACTCTTGGAGAGGGGACGGGGGTGAGGGAATTCATCCCAATTTACATTGCAGGAGTAAATACGGGACTCGCCAGACTCGCGGGCGAATTATGCGAAGGCTTCCATGCGCACCCGTTTAACAGTCCGCGTTACATGAATGAAATCATCCTGCCCGCCATCGAAGACGGCTTGCAAAAAAGCGGACGCAAACGCAATGACATCACCGTTTCGATGACTCCCTTCGTGGCGACCACGCCCGAAGAGGAAGGTTTTGCGCGGATGCAGGTTGCGTTTTATGCAAGCACACCCTCCTACAAACCCGTGATGGATTTGCACGGCTGGGGCGGGACCGCCGAAAAACTTTCGGGCTTTGCATCCAAAGGTGAATGGCACGAAATGCCCATGCTCATCACCGATGAAATGCTTAGCGAATTTTGCCTGATGACCACACAGGAAAATCTGGCGGACGATCTGAAGAAGCGTTACGATGGAATTGCAGATCGGTTGACGTTGTACACGCCATTTGTCCCCGGCGAGAAGGATGCGTGGTGGCGAGGGTTGTCCCAGGCGCTCAATTCATAGAGCCGTAAGGCAGGCTTTCAGCCTGCCCTTTTTGTGATTCGATATTTGGCGGGTTAAAAACCCGCCCTACTTTTTTACTGAAAAGAGACTATTTCATGAATTTCACCGACTACCAGACCAAATCCCGCGCCACCGCGAAATACCCCGCCATCGGACACGCCGTCATCTACCCGACTCTTGGACTCGTCAATGAGGCCGGAGAGGTGGCAGGCACGATCAAGAAAATTTTCAGAGACAAGAGCGGGGTCATCGGCGCAGCGGAACGGGAGGCGCTCAAAGCCGAGCTCGGCGACGTGCTCTGGTATCTTGCCCAAACCTGCACCGAACTCGAAATCTCCCTCGACGAAGTCGCCGAAGCCAATTTAACTAAACTTTTGGACAGGCAGGCGCGCGGTAAGATACAAGGG
>JAUXWL010000564.1 GCA_030680155.1 Anaerolineales bacterium | reverse complement strand
GACGACGGGCTGACGCTCCACTACTGTAACGTAGACATGGTTCGGCAAATAGACTTTTACCTCCGCTGAAAGCAGTTCGGGATAATTCAAGAGCAGGCGCTCGCGAACTTCCCCAGGTTGGATGGTGAAAATGGATTGACCTGTGACACCAAGCACGCCGTTGATCTCTTCCCTGCTCAGGCGGTTGCTGCCCAGCACGGTAGCGGCAGGGATGTAGAAATAAGGCAGGCTCAGCGCCAGATAGATGGCAATGCCGAATAAAAGCGTAATGACAACCGATGCCATACGCCAGTTCGCGTGGAACTTCGGCATGGAGGGCATGGAAAAGTTCGGCTTGTGCAGGTGAATCTGCGGCAGACCAAGCGCTACATTGAAGCGGCGGGATTCTTTTTGTTTTTTGACAGCCTGTTTTTGCATTGCCGCCATCGGAATGGTGGGCGTACGCGAAGTGACCTTGACCATCGGCTTGATGGCGCGGGTCTTGGTCTCTTGCAATTCCTTCGCGGCCTGTTCTGCACGGCGGCGGCGGACTTGTTCGGCGCGGCTGAGGCTGCGTCTATCGCTCATGCCATCCTCCGCCGCTCGGTGCGGTCGCGCTGTGCTTTGCGCTCCAGCGCGAGTTCGATCAGGCGGTCTACAAGCTGGGCATAGGTCATGCCGCTGGCCTGCCATAATTTCGGATACATGCTGATGGAGGTGAAACCGGGCAGGGTGTTCAACTCGTTCAGGTAGATCGCATGGGTTTTGTTATCGACAAAGAAATCGGCACGGGCCATGCCCGCGCAATCAATGGCTTGATAGGCACGGACGGCATACTCGCGGATCTTTTCGGTCACTTCGGCGGGCAATTTCGCAGGGATGACCAAACCCGATGTACCATCCACATATTTTGATTCGTAGGAGTAGAACTCACGGCTTGGCAGAATCTCACCGCAGACGGAGGCTTGCGGATGTTCGTTGCCGAGCACACTCACTTCCACTTCGCGGGCATCGCCTGCGCTGCATTCGATCAGGACGCGGCGGTCGTAGCGGGCGGCGTCCATCAAGCCTTCGGCGAGGTCGGAGCGGCTGGTGCATTTGCTGATTCCCACCGAGGAGCCGAGATTGGCAGGCTTGGTAAAGAAGGGATACCCACCCATCGCTTCGACTTTTGCGATGACGGCGTCCATGTCATTTTCGAGGTCACTGCGCAAAACAAGAATTGAGCCAACAATCGGGATTCCGTTGGCGCGCATGACATCCTTGAAGATGCCCTTGTCCATGCCGACGGATGATCCCGCCACACCTGCGCCGACGTAGGCCACGTCTGCCATCTCGAACAAACCTTGAATGGTGCCATCTTCGCCGAACGGTCCATGCAGGACGGGGAAGAAGACATCGATGTCCGCGAGTTTGTGGAACGTTTCGTCGTGATTCGCGATTCGTAATTCGTAAAGAGCGGAGTGCGACGGATCGCCGGGCAGGATGGCGCGGTTCAATCCTTGAACGCTTCCTTTCTCGAATGCTTCGATGACATTTGGGCCCGTCAGCCAGTTGCCTTCGAGCGTGATGCCAATTTGAACCACATCATATCGTTCTGCATCCAGCGCCGATAAAACGGAACGCGCGGACATCAGCGAGACATCATGCTCGCCTGAACGTCCACCGAAAAGCACGGCGACGCGGAGTTTACGGAAGTGGGATGAAGAAGTAGTCATCTAATTATTCATTCGTAATGCGCAATGCGTAATACGTAATACGTAAAAATCTGTCACGACATTGGCGCGTTGTTCAAAAGATCATCAATCAAACTTTCGTTATTTGTCCTATACACACCTGATTCCTCGAAATTCATCAAACGCCTCATCTATCCTTATTACGTATTACGTAATCCGTATTACGCACTTTCACCATTCTCCAACAAGCTCAACTTCCAATTCAAGATGTACGCCGAATTTCTCAAACACCGCTCTTTGCACCAACTGAATCAAGGCACGGACATCTTCCGCCTTCGTCTCGCCATGATTGATGAAAAAATTACCATGCACCGTGCTGATCTCAGCGCCGCCGATGCGTGT